>JAWVDL010000241.1:0-7291 GCA_033857355.1 Gaiellaceae bacterium
GCCTGCGCCGAGCGCGCGCACGGGATCAACATCAAGCTTGCGAAGTCGGGCGGCATCCGCGAGGGCGTCCGCATGGCGCACGCTGCCCGCGCTCTGGGCCTCGGCGTCATGCTCGGATGCATGGTCGAGTCCGGGCTCGGGATCTCGGCCGGATGCCAGATGGCGAGCCTCTGCGACCACGTCGACCTCGACGGAAACCTGCTGCTCGCGGAGGATCCGTGGCCGGGAGTCGAGCTCGTCGACGGTGTCCAGCTACCTGCGGACGAGCCGGGACTTGGAGTGCATGAAGCGGCTCGTATTAGCTGAGGGCAAGTCCGCCGACACGCACTACGGGAAGACGCTCCGCGGGATCCTGCGCTACGCGCCCGAGACCGTCGTCGCGATCCTCGACTCGGAGCGGGCGGGGGAGACGCACGAGGGCTTCCCGGTGGTCGGCACTGTCGACGACGCACTCGCCTTCGAGCCCGACACGGCCACCGTCGGCGTCGCCACGCAGGGCGGCCGGTTCCCGCCGGCGTGGCTGGAGATCCTCCGCGCGTGCATCGAGAAGGGGCTCCACGTCGAGAACGGCCTCCACGTGTTCCTCTCCGACGACCCGGAGCTCGCCGAGCTGGCGCGTCGGCGCGGCGTCGAGCTCAGGGATCTGCGGAAGCCTCCGCCTGACCTCTCCACCGCGACGGGCGCGAACCTCGAAGTGCCCGCGAAGATCGTGCTGACCGTCGGCTCGGACTGTGCGATCGGGAAGATGACCGTCTCGTGCGAGCTCGACGCCGAGGCGCGGCGGCGTGGGCTCAAGTCGCTGCTCGTCCCGACGGGGCAGACCGGAATGGCGATCGCGGGGTGGGGGATCGCGGTCGACGCGGTCGTCTCGGACTTCCTCGCCGGCGCCGCCGAGCAGCTCGTGATCGAAGGCCACCAGCGCGGCGGCGAGCTGCTCTGGGTCGAGGGCCAGGGCGCGATCCTGCACCCGCTCTACTCGGGCGTCACGGTCGGCTTGCTGCACGGCAGCGTTCCGCACCTCTACGTGCTGTGTCACGAGTCGGGCCGCGTCAACATGGAGGTGGACGACGCCAAGCCCTATCCGATCCCCCCGTTGAGGGAGCTGATCGAACTCTACGAGGCGATCGCGCTGCCGCAGCGTCCGGCCAAGGTCGTGGCGGTCGCGCTGAACACGCGCGAGCTGTCGGAGGAGGACGCGCGGGCCGAGATCGCCGCCACCGAAGCCGAGACGGGGCTCCCGAGCGACGATCCCGTCCGATTCGGCGCCGCAAAGCTCGTCGACGCGGTGCTCGCCGGCCTGTAGGTCTCTGCCGGATTTGCAGGTGGTCCGTACGGCCCTGTTGAAAGTGCGCTAAGAATCCGATTCCCGCGGGGACCCTCTCGATGAAGCCGCTCCTGATCAAATCGCTCGTGTGCGCCCTCTTGGGCTTGGCGTTTGCCGTGCCAGCGTTCGCCGGCGACTTCGGCGTCACGGACGACGGCGGCAAGTTCTCGCCGTCCCCGGCGGCGGCCGAGAACTTCTACGCCCGCGCCGAGGCGCTCGGGCTCAAGCAGAACACCTTCACCGTCCCGTTCGATCCCGCCAACCCGACCGGGATCGTGCACGCGGACATGATCCAGCAGGCGCTCGAGGCCGCCGCGCGCCACCACGTGAAGATCGTCTTCGAGGTGGGGACTGGCAAGGCGCGCACGATCACCGGCAATCCGTTCGGCGCCGCGCAGTACATCGCCTACCTGCAGACGCTCGTCAGGCACTTCCCGACGGTCACGGACTACATCGTCGGCAACGAGGGGAACGTCTGGCGCTTCTGGCAGCCGCAGTACAACTCGCGCTGCCGCCCGATCGCCGGAGCGATCTACGAGCGGCTGCTCGCGGCCTCCTACGACACGCTCAAGGGGGCGAACCCGCAGATCCAGGTGATCGGCGTCGGCCTCTCGCCGCGCGGCAACGACAACTGCCACGCGCGGTCGAACATCTCGACCTCGCCGGTCCACTACCTGGCGAACATGGGCGCGTCGTACCGCGCGAGCGGGCGGACCACGCCGATCATGGACGCGCTCAGCTTCCACCCGTACCCGCAGTCGAACACCGACTCGCTGGCTGTCGGCTACCGCTATCCGAATGCGGGAGTGATCAACCTCGACCGGATCAAGCAGGCGTTCTGGGATGCCTTCCACGGCACCGGGCAGCCCACGTTCCTCGAGGGCTTGCCGCTGCCGAGCCCGCCGCCCGGCCCGACCAGCCTGCCGCCCGCGTTCGCACCCGAGCACGCGACCTTCGTCCTCGATGAGGTCGGCTGGCAGGCGAAGGTCCCGGGCCAGGCCTCGAGCGCTTACCGCGGCCGTGAGAACGTGCGCCTGGTCAGCGAGGCGAAGCAGGCGCAGATCTACGGCCAGCTCGTGCACCTCGCGAACTGCGACCCCTCGATCCAGTCGCTGAACTACTTCCACCTCGACGACGAGGCCGACCGCGATCGCTTCCAGAGCGGGCTCTTCCGCGCCGACCTGAGCGCCCGGCCGGCCGCGGCGGTCGTGCGCACTGCCATCGCGGCGGACGACGGCCGGTGCTCGGGCCGCGAGGCACTCTGGCGCCACGCCACCGGCGTCGTCGGGGCTCGCACGCAATTCACGTCGGGCGGCAGCGTCGCGTTCACCGCCCGGGCCGAGGAGGCGGCGACCTACAGCGCAGGCGTCTTCGATGCTGCGACTTTGCCGCCCCGTGACGAGCTGCTGCTAGGGAGCGACGCCTCCGGCTGGGCTCTTGCAAGCGAGCTCACCGCGTCGGGCTCGCTGCAGCCGTACCGCCCGATGGCCTTCCGTCTCGGAGCACCGCTCCCGCGCGGCACGTACGTGTACGCGATCCGCATGAGGGCCCAGTTCAACCCGGAACGCTCGTCGCTGTTCGTGTCGCCGCCGGTCTCCATCCCGTAAGACTTGACACGAACGCGTGTTCGCTCTACTATGGCGAACACATGTTCGGGAAACTCCTCATGATCGCACTCGTCGCTGTCGTTGCGTTCAGCGTCGTTCGCACCTCGAACGGGGCCGGCCGCGAGCAGCGCTACGTCGTCAAGCCGACCGACACGCTCTGGTCGATCGCAAGCTCGCATTACGCCGGCGACCCGCGGGAAGGCGTCTGGAAGCTGCGCCACCGCAACCATCTCGCCGGAACGACGGTGCGTGTGGGCGAGAAGCTGATCCTGCCGGCCGGCTAGGCGCGCGAAGCTCCGATCCCCAAGGTCTCTCGGAGGGCTTCGCGGAATTCCGCCAAACCCTCCTGCTAAAGAGGGCTTGGCGGAATACCGTCTGTGCCGTCGGGCCGCGCTGCTCGCCCCGAGGACGGCGTCCTCAGTCGCGCCCGTACCCATTGGGTACGCGCGCTCCCTGCGTCCTAGCCTCGGAACGACCATCGCACCCGACGACGAGCGGAATTCCGCCAAACCCTCCTAAACTCGGGGCCATGGATCTCGACCTCGTCTTCCTCGGTACAGCGGGCTCGGCGCCGACCGCGCAGCGCGCGCCGACGGCACTGATGATCCGGCGCGGAGGCGAGCGCTTGCTCTTCGATTGCGCCGAGGGCACACAGCGGCAGCTCATGCGGTCGCAGATCGGACTCGTTGCGCTCCGCGAGGTCTTCCTGACGCACTTCCACGCCGACCATTACCTGGGCCTGCCGGGGATGCTGAAGACGTTCTCGCTGCACGGCCGCGAGGAACCGCTCACGGTGTACGGCCCTGCCGGCCTCCGCGAGCTCTGGGGCTCCATGGCCCGGATGGTCGGGCGCCTCGGCTACGAGGTCGCGACCGTCGAGCTCGAGGTGGGGGAGACGCTCCCGCGCGGGGACTACGACCTGCGCACGTTCGCGGTCAGCCACCGCGTCGCTGCGGTCGGCTACGCCCTCGTCGAGCACGAGCGGCCGGGCCGGTTCGACGCCGAGGCAGCCGACGGGCTCGGGATTCCGCACGGGCCCGAGCGCGGCGCACTGCAGCGGGGCGAATCGGTCACGCTCGACGACGGTCGCGCCGTCTCGCCGGAGGAGCTTCTCGGGCCGCCGCGGGCCGGTCGCACGATCGTGCTCGCGGGCGACACCGCACCCGCAGGCTCGGTGATCGAGGCGGCCCAGGGCGCCGATGTGCTCGTCCACGAGGCGACGTTCACGGAGGAGGAGCGCAAGCGCGCCGACGAGACCTCCCATTCGACCGCGGCCGGTGCGGCCACCGTCGCTCGCGCGGCGGAGGTGGCCCTGCTCGCGCTGACGCACATCTCGAGCCGCTACTTCGGGCGCGACGTGCGCCGCGAGGCGGAGACCGTCTTTCCCAACACCGTCGTCCCGAAGGACTTCGACACGATCGAGGTGCCGTTCGAGGAGCGCGGTGCGCCGCGACTCGTCAAGGGCGGTGCACTGCGGCAGCGCGGTTCCGAAGCTCCGGCAGACCCGGTATCGTCGCTGCCATGAGCGGAATGGTCCAGGTAGCGATCGCCGGCGACGTCACCGAGGCCGAGGAGCTCCAGGAGCTTCTCCGCGTCGCAGGGGTCGAGTCGGAGCTGACGACGCTGGACGACGAGGGCCTCGGCCTTCTGGTGCCCGAGGACAAG
The DNA here is from genome assembly GCA_033857355.1 of Gaiellaceae bacterium. GTDB lineage: Bacteria > Actinomycetota > Thermoleophilia > Gaiellales > Gaiellaceae > UBA5186. The sequence continues at coordinate 4,597 of JAWVDL010000241.1, forward strand.
GTGGAGGCGGCGCAGGACGCGATCGAGGCGCTCACCGAGGATGACGCCGTCATCCCCGACACCTAGTTTCGCCGAGGTCGCGACCCGCTACGACGAGCTGCGGCCCGTCGACGAGAGCTGGTGGGAGGTCTTCGAGGCGCTCGTGCGCGAGGGCGATCTGCGAGCGCGCCGCGTGCTCGAGGTCGGGTGCGGCACGGGAAAGTTCGCCGAGGCGCTCGTCGAGCGCGCTGCCTGCCGCGTGTGGGGCGTCGACGCCTCGCCGGAGATGCTCGACGTCGCGCGCGAGCACGTTGCCGGAGTGCGGTTCAAGCACGCCAGAGCCGAGGAGCTCCCGTTCAAGGACGGCTGGTTCGAGCGCGTGGTTCTCCGGATGTCCCTGCACCTGCTCGACAGACCCCGCGCGCTTGCCGAGAGCCGTCGTGTGCTGGGGCCTGGCGGACGGGTTGCGATCGCGACGCCCGATCCGGCCCAGCTCGGCTCGTCCTGGTTCGACCCGTACTTCCCTTCGTTGGAGGAGGTCGACCGGCAGCGGCTGCCCTCGCGTGCGGAGCTGGAGCAGGAGCTGGCCGCAGCCGGATTCGCCGAGCCCCGGCTCGCCACGCTGGTCCAGGCGAAGACGATCACGCGCGACGAGGCCCTCGCCAAGCTGCACGCAAAAGCCTTCTCGACGTTCCAGCTGATCCCGCAGGACGAGTACGAAGCGGGCCTCGCCCGGGCAGAGCGTGACCTCCCCGAGACCTCGGCGTACCCGCACGAGTGGCTGATCGCGACCGCACACGTCCCGTGAAGCGCCTTGGGGCCGCCGCCGTCCTCGCGCTGGTCCTGGCGATGCCCGCGGCCGCCGCGACGAAGCAGTACTCGAGCGGTCGTCTCGCGCTTGCGATCGCCCCCGGCCGCACGATCGAGCACACCCTGAACGTGCGCGACGCCGGCCCGGTCTCGCACGTCGCCGTCTGGGTGCGGCTCTCGGCGACGCGGGTCGGCGATCTGACGCTGAGCCTGCGCGCTCCGGACGGCTCGACGGTCCTCCTCGCCCAGCACCGCGGCGCCGAGGCGAAGAATCTCGGCACCGGAAGCGCGTGCGCAGGGCGGTTCGCCGTCTTCGACGACGCCGAGGGCGCTCCGCTCGCCGACGTTCCGGCGCCGTTCGTCGACACGCCGCTCAAGCCGGAGGACCGGCTGGCCACGCTGAACGGGAAGGAGGCACAGGGCGCCTGGACGCTGCGGGTCGCGGCCGATGGCACAGGCACCACGGGCATGCTCCAGTGCTGGCAGCTCGACCTTTCTCGCAACGTGGTCGAGAGCCGCTCCGCTGCCTCCGGCCGGGTCGCGGCGACGCTCTCGTACCGCGAGCAGGATTTCGGCTACCGCGACTTCCGCCTGAAGATCCGGCGTGCGGGCCGCACCCTCTTCGACGCCACGCCCGGCAGGCCCATCGGGCAGGGCTGGCGGCCCGTCGAGCTCCGCGTACGCGACCTCGACGGCGATCGCGAGCCCGAGGTGCTCGCCGACTTCTACAGCGGCGGGGCGCACTGCTGCACGTACTCCGCGATCTACCGCTACGTGGGAGGCCGCTACGTCCACTCGACCGTGTCGTGGGGGAATCCCGGCTACCGCCTGAGCGGGCTCGATCGCGACCCGAGGCCCGAGTTCGTCACGGCGGACGACCGCTTCAACTACGCCTTCACGGCCTACGCCTTCTCCCGGGCGCCGATCCGAGTCTTGAGCTACGACCGCGGCCGGCTGCGCGAGGTGACCCGCCGCTTCCCAGGCGCGATCGCGCGCGACGCCGCGGCCCAGCTTCGCGTGTACCGGACGCCACAGGCCCGGGCGGATGCGCGCGGCGTGCTGGCCGCCTACGTCGCCGACGAGGCGCTGCTCGGCCATCCCGAGCGGGGCTGGGCCGCGATCGACCGGGCTCTCGAGCGAGGCGAGCTGAGCCCACGAGGTACCGGGTATCCGGTCGGCAAGGCGTACGTCGCGAGGCTGCGGGCGTTCCTGCGCAAGGCCCGCTATGTGCGCTAGAGGTTGGCGCTGAAGAAGTCGACGATGCGCCGCAGGCGGTCCTCGCGCCGGTCCGGCCGCCCGAGGATGCTCATGCCGTGCGACTCCTCGGGATAGCGCACCATCTCGACCGGCCGGCCGAGCATCCGCAGCATCGCGAACGCCAGCTCGGTCTGCTCCGGCGGGCAGCGCAGGTCGCCGTCGGCATGGATGAACAGGACGGGCCCGCGGAAGTTCGGGAGCTCGGTCGCGGGCGAGAACCGGAGGAGGCGCGTCCAGTCGTCCTGCGGATTCCGGACACCGGCCGCGGAGCGCGTCGCGAACCAGCCGAAGTCGGAGGTGCCGAAGAACGAGACGAGGTTCGTGACCGGGTTCTCGCTGATGCCGGCGGCGAAGCGGTTGGGATGGTGGCCGAGGAGCCAGTTCGTCATGTAGCCGCCGTACGAGATGCCCATCACGCCGATTCGGCTCCGGTCCGCGATCCCGGTACGCACCGCCCAATCGACGCAGCGCAGCAGGTCCGGAGCGTCCGTCTCGCCCCACGCGCCCTCGAGCTCGCGCGCAAACGCCTCCCCGTAGCCCGTCGAGCCGCGGGGGTTCGCGTAGAGGACATGGATCCCTGCGTCGGCCAGGGCGAGGTAGGGGAGCGAGGGCGTCGGGCCGTACGCGCCGAACGGGCCCCCGTGGATGG
>JAWVDL010000242.1:0-8840 GCA_033857355.1 Gaiellaceae bacterium
CGGGCTCGGTCGCGCGCCTCCTCGTCTTCGAAGTGGCATTGGCTGAACCGGGCGAGCGCATTCCGGACGTGCACCGCGTCGTGGATCGGCAGGCGACGCTTGCCCTTCGAGTCGACGTACGCGAACGCCCTGTCCGGGAGCTGAGCGCGCTCCTTTGCACCGAGCGGGGACATTGCGACATGATCGCAAGAACGAGCGAAGCGAAAAGGAGCCGAACCATGATCCCGTCGAAGCTGAAGATCGTCGCCCTCCTCGCGATGGGCGCCGCCCTTGCGGGTTGCGGCGGGAGCAGCAAGAGCTCCTCGTCCACGACCACGGCGACCGCAGCGGGCGGTGGCGGCTCCGCGATCCAGGCGCCGGCGAGCGTCAAGAGCGCGGGCTCGCTCGTGTTCTGCAGCGACATCAGCTACCCGCCCGAGGAGTTCTACAAGGGCTCCACGCCGGTCGGCTCCGACATCGACATCGGCACCGAGATCGCGAAGCGGATGGGCGTGAAGGCGCACTTCGACAACACCGGCTTCGACGGGATCATCCCGGCGCTGCAGGGCAAGAAGTGCGACGCGATCATCAGCGGGATGAACGACACGCCCGAGCGCCAGAAGCAGGTCGCGTTCGTCGACTACATCGACGTCGGCCAGTCGTTCATGGTCAAGAAGGGCAACCCCGAGCACATCACCGGCATTCCGGCGCTTGCGGGCAAGAGCGCCTCCGTCGAGGTCGGCACGACGAACAAGGACTACCTCGACCAGCAGAGCAAGAAGCTCCCCAAGCCGATCGACGTCGTCACCTTCCCGAAGGACACGGATGCGGCGAACGCGCTCAAGACCGGCAAGGTCGACGCCTACTTCGGGGACGCGCCGGTCGTGGCGTACTACGTCAAGCAGGATCCGAACTCGTTCACGTTCGGCGGCAGCCCGATCAACCCGATCGCCGTCGGCATCGCGATCAGGAAGAACGACACCGAGCTGCAGACCGCCGTGAAGGCCGCGGTCGACGCGATGTACTCCGACGGGACGATGGCGAAGATCCTCGGGAAGTGGCAGCTCAGCTCGTCGGCGATGAAGAAGTAGGCCACGGATGATCGCCGCTTTCGAGTGGCACATCTTCTGGGACCGGATCGTCCATCCGGACCACGTTTTCGCGCAGGCGTTGTGGCGAACGGTCTACATCGCCGTTCTGGCGCAGGTCTTCGGCGTAGCGCTCGGGCTCGTCTCGGCGCTGATGCGCATGTCCAGGTTCAGGGTGCTGCGGATCCTCGGCGGCATGTACGTCCTCGTCGTCCGCGGGACGCCGGTGATCGTGCAGATCTTCTTCATCTACTTCGGCGCGAACCTGTTCCTCGGCTTCGATCTCTTCCCGCGCACTGTCGGGCTAGGGCCCGTCTCGCTGAGCGGCGCGGTCGTCGCCGGGATCGTCGCGCTGTCGATCAACGAGGGCGCGTACATGAGCGAGATCATCCGCGCGGGAATCGACTCCGTCGACAAGGGCCAGATGGAGGCTGCGCGCTCGCTCGGGATGCCGCACGGCCTCGGGATGCGGCGCATCGTCCTTCCTCAGGCCGCGCGGGTGATCGTGCCCCCGCTCGGCAACGAGTTCAACAACATGCTCAAGACGACGTCGCTGCTCGCGTTCATCGGGGTCTACGAGCTGTTCCTCGACGCGGACGTGCACTACTCGAGCACGTTCAAGCCGAGCGAGTACTTCGCAGCGGTGGCCTTCTGGTACCTGATGCTGACCGTGATCTGGAGCGTGATCCAGGCGTGGATCGAAGGTCGCCTCGCCGCCAGTGAGCGCGGCGACCAGCTCTCCTTCTGGGAGCGGGTGCGCGAGGCGTGGGCGCCGGTGCCGGGCCGGCTCTGGGGAAGGGCGGCGAGGTGAGCGCGGCGCAGCCGATCGTCCGGGCCGAGGAGGTCGTCAAGCGCTTCGGCCGGCTCGAGGTGCTGAGCGGAGTCTCGCTGGACGTCGCGCCGGGCGAGACCGTCTGCGTCATCGGGCCTTCCGGCTCGGGCAAGACGACGTTCATCCGGTGCATCAACCACCTCGAGAAGATCGACGGCGGCCGGATCGAGGTGAACGGCCACCTGATCGGCTACCGCGAGCAGAATGGGAAGCTCGTCGAGGACTCCGAGGGCAACATCGCGCGCCAGCGCTGCGAGATCGGGATGGTCTTCCAGCGCTTCAACCTCTTTCCGCACATGACTGCGCTCGAGAACATCATCGAGGCGCCCGTCCGTGTGCGGAACGTCGACAAGGCGCGGGCAGTCGCCGACGCCGAGGCACTGCTCGACCGCGTCGGCCTCGCGGACAAGCGTGACACCTATCCCGGCAAGCTCTCGGGCGGACAGCAGCAGCGCGTCGCGATCGCGCGCGCGCTCGCGATGAAGCCTGCGCTGATGCTCTTCGACGAGCCGACCAGCGCGCTCGACCCGGAGACGATCGGCGAGGTGCTGGAGGTGATGAAGGAGCTGGCGCGCGAGGGGATGACGATGATGGTCGTCACGCACGAGATGGGCTTCGCGCGCGAGGCGGCGGACCGGGTCGTGATGATGGACGCCGGGCGCATCATCGAGGAGGGCACGCCCGAGCACTTCTTCACGAGCCCGGACAACGAGCGCACGCAGCAGTTCCTGTCGAAGATCCTCTAGCCGATCCAGCTCAGAATCGCCTGGAACGCGCTCACCGTCGGTGCTCGGCCGGCCGTCGGAAGCTGGCGCGTGACGCGGATATTCGCGCACGAGTAGTCCTTCTCGGTCACTGCGGGACCGGTGCTCGTCGGCGGGAACGTGCCGGCGAAGAGCCACGTCTGCTGGAACGCGTCGGCGGTCGAGGCCGCGAGGCACGCGTCGCCGTTGTAGTTCGCATCGAGCTCGGCACGCAGGAACTTGACCTGCTTCGTGAGCGCGGTCACCTGCTTCTGCAGAGTCGCGAGCTTCTTCTCGGTAGGCGTGGCGGCGCCGGCGACGGGCGCCGCGACTGCAGCGAGCGCCACGAGCGCGGCGGCGGCGGCGAGGAAGCGTCTCAAGGGATCCTCCTGGCTAGGTCTGGCGCCACGGAGCGGCGCGGCGCGCAGCGAAAGCTAGCGCGAAGCCGAGAGTCGCGCGGTGGACGCGCGCACGCGGAGCTGCGGTCGGAAGAGGAAGTTGGGCAGCGGCCGGTCGGGCTCCTCGATGAGCGACTTGAGCGCGTTCACGGCCGTCTCGGCGATGTCCGGGACGGGTTGCTCGATCGTCGTGAGCGCAGGCTGCGTCCACGCGGTCGCATCGATGCCGTCGAAGCCCACGACCGAAAGATCCTCAGGGACGCGGAGGCCCGCGACCGACGCCTCCTTCAACACCCCGATCGCCATCAGGTCGCTCGAGCAGATCACGGCGGTCGGCCGGTTCTCCCGCCCGATCAGCTCGCGGAGCGCCTGCCGCCCGCCCTCGACGCTGAACTCTGCCATCGAGACCAGCCCATCCGGGTCGACGCCGGCTTCGATGAGCGCTGCCTCCCTGCCGGCCGCCTTCTGACGCGTCGGGACGAAATGACTCGGGCCGGCCACGAAGCCGATTCGCCGGTGGCCGAGCTCGAGGAGGTGAGTGGTGCCCAGGTGGCCGGCTGCCCGCTCGTCGACGCCCACGGCCGGAACGTCGAGTCTCTCGACACCGCCGTTCACGAACACGAGACGCGCGCCCTCGGCGAGCAGCCGCGCGTAGTGGCTGTGATCGGCCCGCAGGTCGGTCATCTCGCAGGAGATGAAGATCATCCCGTCGACCCGTCGCTCGAGCAGCATGTGGACGTACTCCGCCTCGGCTTCGGGCGAGGCGGCGGTCGTGCAGAGCACCGTGACGAATCCGAGCGCGGTCGCGCGCGTCTCCATGGCCTGCGCCAGGGCCGGAAAGATCGGGTTCGACAGCTCGGGCATCAGCAAGCCGATCACGCCGCTGTCGGTGCGAGGCGCGGCCGCGACGTACAGGAGCTCGCGCATCGCGCGCTCGACGCGCTCTCGAGTCTCGGGCCGCACCCGCTCGGATCCGCTGGCGACACGCGAGGCCGTCGCAAGGCTGACTCCGGCTTGGCGGGCGACTTCGCGCAGCGTCGACATGCGTTGTTATGTAACAGGTTTCACGGGATGGAGCAACTGAACGCCCGCATTTTCCTTGACATCGCCGGGCAGAGGTTCTAACGTCGCCACGTCTGTCTCATAGAAATGGAACATCTTTCACCGGAGGAGGAGCAGGGATGAAGCGCAGAATCGCGCTGGGCGGTCTCGTTGTGGCCGTCCTGGTCTCGCTCGCTGCGATGGCGGCGCTTTCGTCCGCGCAGGCGAGCCTGAAATCGGAGGCGTCGCCGAACGCGGCCGCCGCCACGACGATCGTCGTCTGGACCGATCAGAACCGAAAGGCCGACGTCGACAAGGTGACGAGCACCTGGGGCGCAACCCGCGGCGTGGACGTCAAGGTGGTCGTGAAGGACTTCGGCCAGATCCGCGACGCCCTGAAGACGATCGCTGTCGCCGACGCGCCGGACGTCATCGTCGGTGCGCACGACTGGACCGGCGAGCTCGCGGCGAACGGCCTCGTCTTGCCGCTCTTCCCGCGTGCCGCGGTCAAGAAGCAGTTCCCGAAGTACTCGCTGAACGCGTTCTCCTACGGCAAGAACGGAGCGCGGCTCTACGGCATCCCGACGCAGCTCGAGAACATCGCGCTGATCGTCAACACGGGCATGGCACACGCCCCGAAGAACTGGAAGGACCTCGAGAGCCAGGCTCTCAAGATCAAGAAGCGAACGGGCTCCGCAGTCGGGATCGCGGTGCAGCAGGGCTCGGGCGGGGACGCGTACCACATGTACCCGTTCTTCTCCGGCCTCTGCGGCTATGTCTTCCAGACGACGAAGACCGGCGGGCTCAATCCGTCGAACATCGGCGTCGCGAACAAGAAGTTCCTCGCGAACTCGGCGCTGATCGACAAGTGGAACAGCGAAGGCCTGATCCGCTCTTCGGTCGACTCGTCGACCGCGCAGGATCTGTTCCTGAAGCAGAAGACCGCCTTCTGGGTCACCGGGCCCTGGAACGTCGACCCGGTCCGCAAGGCTGGGATCAAGTTCAAGATCGTCCAGATCCCCGCGATCAAGTGCAAGTCCGTGCCGTTCCTCGGCGTCCAGGGCTTCATGGTCACGAAGTACTCGACCGCTCACGGCGTCGAGTCGGCCGCGAAGGACCTGGTCTCGAACTACATGGCGCAGCCGGCGGCGCAGGTCTCGCTCGCGCTCGCCAACAGCCGCTTCCCGGCCAACACGGTCGCGGGAAAGCGGGTTCACGACTCGGCGCTCTCCGCGTTCGGCAAGGCGTCGCTCGGCGGCGTCCCGATGCCGAACATCCCCGAGATGAACAGCGTCTGGGGCGACCTCGGTAGCGCATGGGTCAAGTCGACCAAGGGCCCGGGTGCCACCAAAGCCCGAGTCGCCTTCTCGACCGCTGCGAAGAACATCCGCATCAAGATCGCGGGCGGCTAGCCGCTCCGATTTGCCGACCCGGGTGTCCGGCATGTCCGGACGCCCGGGTCTCGGCTCCCCGCATCGGCGGGCGGCGTGAGCTCGGCCGCGGTTCCCGCCAAGGACCCGCAGCGCGCGTCCGCCGCGACCTCCGCGCTCTCGGCCCCGACGCGAATCGTCGCGGCGTTCTCGGGGACGCGCGGCCTCCTCGTCAAGATCCTCCTGCTCGGCGCGGCCAACGCGCTGGCAGCGTGGGCCGCGGCCGTCCTCGCGGATCGTGGCCGGTGGCCCGCATTGGTCGGCCTCGTCCTCGCGACGCTTGCGATCGACGCGATCTACCTCGGCTCGAGGACGGTCCCCGCGAAGTTCCTCGTCCCGGGGACGATCTTTCTCGTCGCCTTCCAGGTCGCGCCGATCCTCTACACGGTCAACGTCGCCTTCACGAACTACTCGACCGGGCACATCCTCTCGAAGGCGGAAGCGATTCAGGGGATCGAGTCGCACTCCCTGCAGCCGCCCGAGAACGGCCAGACCTATTCGATGGCGCCGGCGCGCGACGCGAGCGGGTCGCTCGTCCTCGTCCTGGTCGCCGACAACGGCGACACGTTCGTCGGCACGAAGAAGGGACTGAAGCCGGTGCCGCGCGACACGGTGGGCGTCGCCGGCGGGGCGATCACCAGCGCCAAGGGCTACAAGCTGATCAAAGGCCCCGGGCTCTTCAGTCTCGACAAGGAGCTGAACGCGTTCACGGTGCCGACGAAAGGCTCGGCGGCGATCCGGCCCGAAGGCCTCGACACCGCCGTCGACCTCGAGCCGTCGCTGCGCTACGACGCCCGCCGCGACGTCTTCGTCCGAACCGTCGGCGCTCACACGGTCTACCGCGACGACGGGCGCGGCCGGTTCGCCTCGCCGACGGGCGACGAGCTGGAGCCGGGCTGGGTGACCGGCGTCGGCACGAAGAACTTCAGCGCGATCGTCAACAACCCGCTCGTGCGTGACCCGTTCCTCCGCGTGTTCGCCTGGACGGTGGCGTTTGCGACGCTCACGGTGCTGCTCTCGTTCGCGGTTGGGTTGTTCCTGGCGATTGCGCTCGACAAGAGCGGCATGCCGCTCCAGCGCGTGTACCGCTCGATCCTCGTCGTGCCGTACGCGATTCCGGGCGGGCTCGCACTGCTCGTCTGGGCGGGGCTTCTGAACGACGACTTCGGCGTCGTCAACCACATCCTGCACGTCCACGTGCCGTGGCTCTTCGGCAGCGCGTGGTGGGCGCGCACGTCGATCATCCTCGTGAGCACCTGGCTCACCTTCCCTTACTTCTTCCTCGTCTCGATGGGCGCCCTCCAGTCGATCCCGAGCGAGCTGACCGAGGCGGCACGGGTGGACGGCGGTGGACGCTGGCAGGTCTTCCGGCGCGTGACGCTGCCGCTCCTGCTCGTCGTCGTCGCCCCGCTGCTGATCGCGTCCTTCGCCTTCAACTTCAACAACTTCAACAACATCTACCTGCTCACCGCGGGCGGGCCGGCAGCCGGAGACCAGTCGCTCGCCGGCGCGACGGACATCCTGATCAGCTACACGTACAAGCTGTCCTTTGCGACCGGAAAGGGCGGCGCCTACGGCCTGGCGAGCGCGGTCTCGATCCTGATCTTCTTCATCGTCGCGACCATCTCGGCCGTGTCCTTCTGGAGGACGAAGGCGCTGGAGAACGTGCGATGAGGCGCGGAAAGAGCTTCCGGGAGGACTGGTGGCGCCACCTCGTCGGCATCGTGGCGAGCGTGTTCGCGCTCTTCCCGGTCGTCTACATCGTCTCGGCGGCCTTCAACGACAACGACGCGCTGTCGGGCGCGGCTGTGATCCCCCAGAGCGTCACCTTGCACAACTTCGGCCAGATCCTGCACAACCCGGACGCGCCCTACGTCAGCTGGTACCTGAACACGCTCTGGATCTCGCTCGCCACGGCGACCTTCACGGTGCTGCTCGGAGCGATGGCGGCGTACGCGTTCAGCCGCTTCCGCTTCCGCGGACGACGCATGGGGATGCTCTTCCTGCTGCTGATCCAGATGTTCCCGCAGCTGCTGCTGATCGTGGCGATCTACCTGATCGTGCTGCACACGGGAAACGTCTTCTCGCCGCTCGGGCTGAACTCGCGAGTCGCGCTCGTGCTCGTCTATCTCGGCGGCGCGATGGGCGTGAACACCTGGCTGATCAAGGGCTTCTTCGACTCGATCCCTTCCGAGCTGGACGAGTCGGCCCGCGTCGACGGAGCAACCGCCGCCCAGGTCTTCTGGGGCGTCGTCCTGCCGCTTGCGGCTCCGGTTCTGGCCGTCGTCGGGCTCTTCTCCTTCGTTTTCACGGTCAACGAGTTCATCATCGCGAGCGTCCTCCTCTCGACCCGCGACAAGCTCCCGCTGCTCGTCGGAATGCGCGGCTACATCGATCAGCAGTACGGACAGCATTGGGGACCGTTCGCCGCCGGCGTGCTGCTCGCGTCGATCCCGGCGGTGTTCCTGTTCGCGTTTCTCCAGCGCTTCATCGTCGGTGGCCTGACGCAGGGCTCCGTCAAGGGATGAGCGCCGTGGAGACCGACCGCGCGACCCTGCTCGGCGAGCCGCACCACGACGGCTCCGAGCTGTACGTCGAGCGCGCGGCCGACGCCGCGACGGTGCGCCTGCGCGCATCGGGGATCGAGCCGGCCGGCGTGCGCTACGTCGTGGACGGGGAGCCACGGGTCGCCGACGCGGTTTCGGAGGGCGAGGGCTGGTGGCGCGCGACGATCCCGACCGAGGGGCCGCGGACGAGCTATCGGTGGCTCTTGACCGGCGGCGAGCTCGGCTACGGCTGGCTGAACGGCACGGGCGTCGTCGACCACGACATCCCGGATGACGACGACTTCGTGCTCACGCGGGACGCGGGCGGTCCCGACTGGCACCTGGACTCGGTCGTCTACCAGATCTTCCCCGACCGGTTCGCATCCAGCGGTCTCGACGTCGCGCCTCCGGAGTGGGCGATTCCACGCGCATGGGACGATCCTCCGACAGGCCGAGGTCCGGAGACGCCGTTCGAGTGGTTCGGCGGCGACCTGCGCGGGATCGAGCAGCGCCTCGACTACATCGAGTCGCTCGGCGCCAACGTCGTCTACCTCACGCCGATCTTCCCGGCCGGGAGCACACATCGCTACGACTCGACGACCTTCGACTCGGTCGATCCGCTGCTCGGCGGCGACGAGGCGTTCGAGTCGCTCGCGCGCGCGGCGCACGCCCGCGGGATGCGCGTCGTGGGCGACCTGACGCTGAACCACACAGGCGACGGCCACGAATGGTTCGCCGCGGCGCGCAACGGTGGCGAGGAGCGCGGGTTCTACCTCTTCGGCG
>JAWVDL010000243.1:0-12103 GCA_033857355.1 Gaiellaceae bacterium
GCGCTGGCCGAGCGCGGGGTCAGCGCCCAACTTTCGGGCGGGTAGTCCGCGCCAGGTCGTCGTCCCAGACGTCGACCGCGAGCGAGTGGACCTGTTCCGGCTCCCCGACGAACCGCGGCTCTTGAGCTGCGACGAGGTAGCGGGTCAGCTCGACCGGATCGTCGAAGGTCGCGGGATCGATTGGCTCGCCGATGAATCCGACCATGCCCCAGCGCACACGTAGGGTGGCGATCGGCAGGATCGGCGAGCCGGTCTCGAGCGCCAGCCGGGCGAGGCCCCCGCGCACTCGCGCCGGGCGGCCCGCGAGCTCTACCTCGACGTCTCCCGGCACGTCCACCGCCAGCATGCAGACCTCGCCGCGCTCGAGGAGGGCCCGCAGCACCGGGTACGACTCGCCCAGCGGCACCCACCTCGCACCCGCTTCCTCGACCCAGCGGTTCTGGGTCGCGATCCAGCGGCCGCGGAGTCCCTCGACCGTCGGTATGCCCCATTCGCCTCCAGGGAGATAGAGCTTGAGGCCGCGTGCGGCGAGCGCGTGCACGAGCCCGAGGATCGCACCGACGTGGATCGTGGCGAGGATCAGCCCGCCCTTGCTTGCGGCCCGCGCCTGCTCGAGGTGCTCCAGCCCCTCGACCGGCATGCGACGGTAGAGCCAGGGGCGCCACTGCACCTCGGCCCGCACCGCGTCCTCGACCAGCCGGCGGCGTGCGGCGCGCTCGTCGGGGTAGCCACGGATCGCCCGTGTGAGCTCGATCGCCTCGTACCGACGGCCTGGCACGACGTGCCACTCGAGCCGCCCCCGGAGCGCCGCGAGCCGCAGCGCAACGGGCGTGGGAAGCGTCCGGTGGAACCAGCCGCTCGCGTAGAGCCGGACCGGCAAGGTCTGACCCGTCAGCCGACTGAGGTGGGCTCTCGGTCTCTCGAGGTCGTTCAGCCGCCGTTCCAGCGAATCCTCCACGGGCTGATAATCGCGGCTCCATGACCGCGCAGCAGTCGAACCGCACTCAACCGGCGCCTTCGGCGGCGGTCGACGGCGCTCCACCCGTCGCGCCGAACCTGCCCCGGAACGAGGACGCGCAGGCAGCTCGTCGCGTCTCGCAGAACATCCTCGAGACGCTGATCTTCCGTGGGCTCTCGACACCGATCGCGCTCGTGCTCGTCGTCGTGCAGAGCCGCTTCCTCGCACCGGGAGGACGGGGCCAGTTCATCCTCGTCGTCCTCAGCGTCACGATCCTCTCGCGCCTGTTCGGTCAGCTCGGGCTCGCGGTGACGAACCGGATGCAGCAGCACGGCCTCGAGCTGCGCCGGCTCGTCCACCGTGCGTTCGCCCTCGCGGTGGTGCTTGGAGTCGGCGGCGCCACGGCGATCGTGGGCTGGGGTCACGCTCAGCGTGGGATCGGCATCGAGCTCGCCGCGATCGGCGCAACCGCGCTGCTGCCCAACATCGTGTGGCAGTCGGTGTCGGGCGTGCTCCTCGGACTTGGACGCGTACGGCTCTGGAACTGGATTCAGGCGCTGCCGCCGATCCTCACGCTTGCCGGGATGCTCGTGCTCGTCGTTGCCTACGACGGCGGCGTTCGCGGGGCACTGGTCGCCTGGATGCTTGCGAACGCGGTCACCGCGGTGGTGGCGCTCGCGGCGACGCGAATCGTCTGGGCGCCGTTCGCTCTCGACGAGCTCGTCGACTTCGCGCTCGCCCGGCTGGCGCTGACGATGGGCGCCGTCCAGGTCGTGAACCTGATCAGCTACCGCGTCGAGCTGTTCATCCTCGATCGCTACCGGGGGATCGGCGCGGTCGGGATCTACTCGATCTCGATGCAGGCCGCCGAGGCGATCTGGCTCGTCGCTGCGGCGATCGCGACCTCGGTGACCGCTCCCGCGGTGCAGGAGGACGAAGGCGGCGCCCAACGCTTGATCGCGCGGTCGGCGCTTCGCGGCCTGGCCTACACCGCGATCGTGGCCGTGGTCGTCGGGATCGCCGCGCCGTTTCTGATTCCCCTGCTCTTCGGCGACGACTTCCGGCATGCCTCGCGCCCGCTCGTCTTCCTGCTTCCGGGCATCGTCGCCTACTCGCCCGTGTCGATCCTCGTCGTCTACCTCTCCGTGCGGCGCGGGCGGCCGCGACTCAGCCTCGCGGTGGCGGTCGTGGGCCTCGTCGTCACGGCGGCCGCGTCGGTGGTCCTGATCCCGCGACACGGTGCGAGCGGAGCGGCGCTCTCGAGCACGACCGGCTACGTCGCAGGCGGCGCGCTGGCGTGGATCTTCTTCCGGCGGCTCGCTCGAACTGGGGCCCGCAGACCCGCGGAGTAGGCCGCCCGGCCCATTGCGGACACGTCTGAACCGTGCGAGGCTGTCTCCCGTCAACTGCGGGAGGGGTCGAGAAGATGAAGAGACTGCTGGTCGCGCTCGTGGCCGCGGCGTCGATTGCGATTGCCGCCGGTACCGGCACGGCTCCGGCTGCGCACGCGAAGACGTGCAGCGCCGGCTATGTCCACGCCAACCTGAGCTGGGGCGAGAAGTGCCTGAAGGTCGGCCAGTACTGCAAGATCAAGGGCGACCGCGAGTACCACCGCTACCGCTTCCACTGTCACACGGGCAGGCTCAGCCGGTCGGCCTCCGGTGGAAACCAGGCTGGCGCCGGCTGCCAGCCCGGCTACTCGCCGTGCCTGCCCCGGGTCGCCGATCTCAACTGTTCCGACATTGCTGCGTCGAAGAAGCCGATTCGCGTGACCGGGAGCGATCCCTACCGGCTCGACGGCGACGGTGACGGGTGGGGCTGCGAACCCTGAGCTGACGTTTCCGCAGGGCGTCGGACGGACATCCGGATGTTTCCGACGAAAGGAGACGTCTTGAAGCTCGACAAGGACTTCGTGATCCAAGAGCTCCGCAAGCAGGGCAAGAACGAGCACGTCCAGAAGGCGCTGCAGGAGCTTCCCGACAAGATCGACCACGAGCAGCACGCTCAGATGCTCGAGAAGTTCGGGATCGACCCGGGCCATCTCGCGCAGAAGTTCGCCGAGCGGGAGCTCGGAACTCCAACCCCCTGAGTTAGCGCTGTCCGAACCCGGCGTTTCGGGGATGCTTGACGCGTGATCCCGGTCGTCGACGCGCACAACGACCTCCTGCTCGAGCTCGTGCTGCGCGACGTGGAGGAGAACCCGTTCGCGGCCGTCTGGCTGCCGCAGCTGCGTGCGGGATCGGTCGCAGTGCAGATCTGTCCGGTCTACGCCGCCGACGCGGGCGACGCCGCACGCGACGTCGTCGATGCGCAGATCGCCGCGTTCGAACGGGCGGTGCGCGACAACGCCGACGACGTCGTCCAGATCCGGAGTGCCGCAGATCTCGACGCTCTCGGCGGCCGCCTGGGCCTGATGCTCTCGATGGAAGGCGTCGAGGCCCTCCACGGCGATCCGGAGGCGTTCGACGAGCTCTGGGAGGCCGGCGTCCGGATGGTCTCCTTGACCTGGAACTACCCGAATCCGTTCGCAGGCGGGATCGACTCGCCCGAGCAGGGTCTGACCGCTGCGGGCCGGGAGCTCGTCGGAAGCTTCGCCGAGCGCGGCGTCGTCCTCGATCTCGCCCACGCGTCGGAGCCGACGTATTTCGACGCGCTCGACGCCGCGTCCGCCGCACAGGTCGTCGTGAGCCATGCGGGGTGCCGCGCCGTGCACGACCACGTGCGCAACGTCTCGGACGACCAGCTGCGAGCGCTGGCCGAGCGCGGAGGGGTGCTGGGGGTGATGGCGCTGACGCTCACGGTCGGCCGCAACGGGGCGGGTCTCGAGCGCTACCTCCAGCACGTCGACCACGCCGTCCAGTCGATGGGGATCGAGCACGTCGCTCTCGGCTCGGACTTCATCGACCAGGTCGTCCAGGCCGAGCTCGCAGCCGGCAAGCCCCTCAACGCCTCCACGCAGGAAGCTCTGGAGCTCGGCGGCGGTCTCCTCGCGATCCCGGAGCTCGTCGGGCCCGCCGACTATCCCGCCTTGCTGGAGGCGCTCCGTCGTCGCGGGTACGACGGCGAGCGGCTCGAGGCGATCGCGCACGGCAATCTGCTCAGGGTGCTGCGCGCCGCCCTGCCTCCAGCCTGAGCCGGCCAGAATTTACGGTCCGCTGACCTTCCTCTAGCGTTCCGCTTGCGCGCGTCGAGCCAGGATGGGCTCGTGAGATTCCTGATCCCGCTGCTCGCAGCAACCGCTGTCGTCGTCGCGCTCGGAACGATCGGCCACCACGCCAGCGCCGACGCCGCGCGAAAGCCCAAGCCGAAGCCGGCGACGGGGATCCACAAGATCAAGCACGTGATCGTGATCATGCAGGAGAACCGTTCCTTCGATCACTACTTCGGCACCTATCCCGGAGCCGACGGCATACCGATGCAAAACGGCGTGCCGACCGTGTGCAATCCGGACCCGGCAACCGGTGCGTGCGTGAAGCCGTACCACGATCCGGCCGACCTGAACGCAGGCGGCCCGCATGGCGAGCAGAACGCGATCGCCGACGTCCACGGCGGGCAGATGGACGGGTTCCTCGCCCAAGCCGAGCGCGGCAAGAAGAAGAACTGCCGCAACCCGAACAACCCGGCCTGCGCACCCAAGCGCAAGACCGACGTGATGGGCTACCACGACGCCCGCGAGATTCCGAACTACTGGGCCTACGCCCAGAACTTCGTCCTGCAGGACCGCATGTTCGAGCCCAACGCGTCGTGGAGCCTCCCGGCCCACCTGTTCATGGTCTCCGAGTGGTCGGCCAAGTGTGCGAGCTCGGCGCCGTCGAGCTGCGTCAACGCGCTCCAGAGCCCCGGCTCGCCGCCCGACTTTCAGAACCCGCAGCGGATCCCGCCCGACTACGCGTGGACGGACCTCACGTACCTGCTCCACAAGCACAAGATCAGCTGGCGCTACTACGTGTTCAACGGCACTGAGCCCGATTGCGCGGACGACGAGGCGACCACCTGCGCGCCGGTCCCGCAGAATGCGAAGACGCCGGGCATCTGGAATCCCCTCCCGTGGTTCGACACGGTGAAGCAGGACGGACAGCTGCAGAACATCACCACGCTGACGAACTACTTCGCGGCCGCGAAGGCCGGGAAGCTTCCTGCCGTCGCCTGGATCAACCCGACGGGCTCGGTCAGCGAGCATCCGCCGGGGCTCGTCAGCGCCGGCGAGAAGTACGTGACGAAGCTCGTCAACGCCGCCATGCGCGGGCCGGAGTGGAAGTCGACCGCGATCTTCCTCGCCTGGGACGACTGGGGCGGTTTCTACGATCACGTGCCGCCGGTGCGTGTCGATGCGAACGGCTACGGGCTGCGGGTCCCCGGCCTCGTGATCAGCCCCTACGCGCGGAAGGGACTCATCGACCATCAGACGCTGAGCTTCGATGCCTACGTCAAGTTCATCGAGGACGACTTCCTGAACAGCCGGAGGCTCGACCCGAAGGCGGACGGCCGGCCCGACCCGCGCCCGGACGTGCGCGAGCGAGCGCCGCAGCTCGGGAATCTCGTCCGCGACTTCAACTTCTCGCAGCAGCCCCGCCGGCCGCTGCTCCTGCCGCCTCGCTGAACTCTCAAGTCCCGGCGCCCCTGTGCCGATCAAGGCAACGCCGGGCGGCCCCGCCTAGGCGTCGGGAAGAAATGCTAGGTGGGGACGCGCCCGGCAGTCCCCATTCTTACCGCGTATTGCCCTACCGGCCGAGCGGGGTGATCGCGGCGCGGTACGCAGCTCGGCTGCGCGAGCGGGCGCCGAGGTCGGAAGGCGAGCCCGGCTTGCCCGCGTTGTAGACCAGCAACTCGACGCGGCGGTGCGTCCGCGCGAAGCGCGCCATCGTCCGAACGAACTCCGGATCGTCCGAGCCCCAGACGCCCCATTCCGGGAAGGCGTACGGCTTCCCGGGGTGCTTGCGATAGAGCCGGTCGTTCTCGGCCCAGGCGGGCCGACGGTCGAAGTCGTAGACGTCGTTTCCCACCACGTCGACGTAGGCGTCGCCCGGGTAGTAGGCCTGGGGAAGGTTCGCCGGGATGTTCGGGACGGGATAGCCCTGCGGGTTCCAGATCACGCGGAGCCGATCGGGAGGGTTCGCCGGGAGGTCGGCGTCGGGCTGGAGGAGCGGTAGTCCGAGGCGCTTGAGATTCGCGTCGACCTGGATGCGCGGGCCTCCGTGAAGGATCACGTAGATCCGTGCGAACGCGTTGCGGAAGGCGCGCGTCGAGTGCGCCGCGTTTTTCGGCTTGCCGGCCTTCGTGTACGCCGAGTAGAGCGTCCAGTGACCGTCCATCTCGGGCAGCGGCCGGATGTAGACGAGCTGGCCCCAGTCGGCCACCGCCTTGTTCCAAGCGACGAGGTACGCGTCGCCCCGGCCGGCGGCGATCCCCGCCGGCGTGATGGCCTCGCGCCGCGGCGGCTTCGTGTCGGTGGTGATCCCGATCAGCGGGACCGGCACGTGCTGCGCGAGCAGGTCGGGCAGAGGCGCGCCCCAGGTCAGGCCCTGGTTCCAGCCGACGAGCACCTGGTGAACCTGCGAGTCCTGTCCGGTCTGAGCCTTGAAGCGGACGACGTCGCCAAGCACGCCCAGGCGGAGAGCGTTAGGTGCCGCGCCCGACGCCGACGTGGCGAGCACCAGCGTCGACGCGCCGAGCGACAGCAGGAGGCGCATTGGACGATGGTAACGGCGGGCGGGAGCGGTCGGCAGCCCACAGGCCAAGAGCCACGCTGGCCACGCCGATCGCCACGATCGAGCCGATTCCGAGCGCGCCCGGACGGCTGTATGCCGCGTGCCCGCGACCGAAGCGTGAGAGCGCCAGGATGCAGAGCGCCCCTCCGACCAGGCCCCCGAGGTGCCCGCCCACCGAGATCACGCTTCTGAAGGCGAACGTGATGGCGAGGTTGAGGACGAGGATGCCGACCACGCTGCCCGCGAAGATCGGCGTCCCCTGTCGCTCGAGGACGAGCGCGGCGCCCAGGATCCCGAAGATCGCGCCCGACGCACCGACAGTCGGTGTGGTGGGCGTCAAGAGCAGCGCACCCGCCGATCCCGCGAGTCCCGAGACGACATAGAGCAGGAGAAACCGCCCGCGGCCGATCCGCGTCTCCAGGCCCGCGCCGAGCCACCAGAGCGCGAGCATGTTCATGCCCAGGTGGAACGGACCGGCGTGCAGGAAAGCAGCCGTGAGCAGTCGCCACCAGTCCCCGGCCGCAACGGCCGGCCCGTAAAGAGCGCCGCGAAAGTAGATCTCGTTCCCCTGGCCGTAGAGGTCGCCGCCGTCCGCGAGCTCGGCGAGGAAGACGGCGACGTTGATCCCGATCAGGATCCGCGTGATGAGCGCGCCGTGGCCTTCGTAGGTCGCGCGCTTGATCGTGCGGGTCACACGCGCCGCTCCCTGAGCCTTGCCGGAATGCTCGGGACAACGGAGCCCGACGGGCGCGAAGGTCGTGCAATCCGTGCAGATGGGGCGACCGCACTCCGAGCACGAGAGCCGGGTCTCGCGATCAGGGTGCCGGTAGCAGTACCTCGGCTCGGCGCTCTCGCTCATTGAAATAGCGTAACGGCGTGCTGGTCGACGTCGCGTTCACGCCTGCGGAGCGGGTCTCGGCTCCCGTCGCCGTCGTCGTGGACGTGCTGCGGGCCACATCCACGATCGCGCAGGCGCTCGCCGCCGGTTACCGGCGCGTTTTGTGCTGTGCGGAGATCGAGGAGGCGAGGTCGTTCCGAGCGGAGCTTCCGGACGCGCTCGTCGGTGGCGAGCGGAAGGCAGTGCGGATCGAGGGCTTCGACGTGGGCGCGTCGCCGCGGGAGTTCCTGGAGGCGCGTGCCGAGACGCTGATCCTGACGACCACGAACGGAACGCGGACGATCCTGACGGCTGCGGAGGCGTGCGAGGAGGTGCTGCTCGGGAGCCTGCTGAACCTCGACGCGATCATGCGCGCGGTGCGGGAGCGGGGGAGGGACGTCGTCGTGGTCTGCGCCGGGTTCCAGCGCGCGTTCGCGCTCGACGACGCGTACTGCGCGGGATGCATCGTGCAGCTCTTGGACGGGGAGCGCACGGACGCGGCGATCGCAGCCGAGCTCGTCGCGCGCGCGTTCCCGGATGCCTGGAGCGGGCTCACCGCGCGCACGTACGGACCGCCCGGGCTCGACGAGGACATCCGCTTCTGCGCGCAGGAAAGCATCCTCGACGTCGTCCCGCGCTTCTCCGGCATGGTCGGCTCCGCGGCCGAGATCACGCTCTAAAGCACGAGCGCTCCGACCATAGAGGTAACCCTGGGGACGCCCCGAGCCCCCGCCCGTCACTTTCGATCGTATTTCGAAAACCCGCACGTGTCCGTCACAGAGCCGTGCCGAAAGCGTGCAAACCGCGGAAAGTCCTGCTCAGCGCCACTTCTTGACACACGAACACGCGTTCGATAGAACATACGTTCCTGTGATCGCCTGCGTCGTCATTCCCGGCTTCGAATTGCGCGCCGCGCTCCGTGCGGCACCCGGGCTGGCCGAACGGCCGGCCGCGCTTGCTCCACTGCCGGGGACAGAGCCCCTGCTCGGCGCGGTGACCGCTGCCGCCGACGCGGCCGGGGTCCGTCCCGGCATGCGGCTCGGGGAGGCGCTCGCCACCTGCCCCGGGCTCGTGCTCGTCGAGCAGGATCCAGCCACTGCCCGCGACGAGTGGGAGGGAGTCCTTCGCCGCCTCGAGGACGCCGGGTTCGCGGTCGACTCCGCAGACCTCGGCTGCGTCTACTTCGAGACGCGCGGAGTCGAACGTCTTTACGGTGGGCTCGAGGCCGCGCTCAAGCGCGCGCTCGCCGCCGTCGGCTCTGCCTGGGATCCCCGCGTGGGCGCTGCCGAGCGCCGGTTCGCCGCACTCGCTGCGGCAAACGTCGCGCGCCCCGGGCAGGTCTTGATCGTCTCCGACGAGCGCACCGGCGAGTTCCTTGCTCCGCTGCCGCTCTCGCTGCTGCCGCTCCCGCCGGAGCGCTACGCAGAGCTCGAGCAGCTCGGAGTGCGAAAGCTTGGACAGCTTGCCGGGCTCCCGGGCAGCGCCGTGGCCGAACGCTTGGGGCCGGACGGCCGGCGTGCCTGGGGTCTGGCGAGAGGCGGCAGGGCGGGGCGCGTCCGTGGACGGCGACCGCCCGCCGAGCTTGTCGAGTCGCTCGAGTTTCCCGAGGCGGTCGGCAACGAGCTGACTCTGCGCCGGGCCTTCGGCGCGCTGCTCGACCGCGTGCTCGCACGACCCGAGCGCGACGGACGCTTTGCCCGCAAGGTCGCCGTCGCGGCACGCCTCGTCGGCGGAGGCTCATGGCGGCGAACAGTCACGCTGCGCGACCCGACCGCCGATCGCGATCGTCTCAAGGCCGCACTCGCCCCGAAGCTCGCCGAGCTTCCGGCGCCCGTCCTCGAGCTGCGCCTCGAGCTCGTCTCGCTGACCGAGTCGCGCGGCCAGCAGCTCGAGCTCGTCTGCGCAGAGGGCGACGGGCTCCAGATGCAGTTGCAAGAGGGCCTAAAGCAGGTGTGCGCCAGCACCGGCTCCGGCTCTGTGTGCTCCGTGGTGGAGGTTGCTCCGTGGTCGCGGATTCCAGAAGCGCGCGCGTTGCTTCTACCGCGGGACGACTAAACGCGCCCCGACACGTGCTCGTCGAAGAGTCCTTCGACGGCGTGCCGAAGCGTGTCAATCGCCAGGGCGTGGCCCTTGTTCGCGAGGAGTGGCGGGTCGTCGACCGCTGGTGGACCGAGGAGCCGGTCGACCGGCGGTATTTCGACCTCGTGCTCGAATCAGGTCAGCTCGCAGTCGTCTATCGCGACGGCGAGCTCAAGCGCTGGTTCACGCAGAAGGCTTGAGCGCTTCGCTACTGCGCCCTGATCCGTCCGGCGAAGCCCGCGTCCGGCGCGTGGAAGTTCAGCAGCCGCGCGTCGGCGGCGGGCCGGTGCAGTCCGTGCTCAACGCTCGGCGGAGCGGCCATCACGGCACCGGCGCGACCGACGCCGGCAAGGAAGCCGATCTCACCGTCGAGGACGAAGAAGCCGTCGAGATGGTCGTCGTGACTGTGCGGATCGACGCCTTCCCACCCGGGAGTCACGGCCAGCTCGAGCAGCGACAGCTCGGGGGTGTCGGCGAGGATCGTGATCGTTCGGTCTCCACGTTCGAAGCGCTCGCCTTCGCCGGGCAGGCACAAGACCGCATCGCTCACCGGTCGGCCCCCGTCGTCGGGCGGGTCCCAGCTGTCCCACGCGAACTCCCGGTCGTCGCGCATCGCACGCAGGAACTCGGCGAAGCCGCCGTTCGGAGCGTGGAAGTTGAGGTAGACGGCGCGTGCGTCGCTCTCGTTCGCGAACGTGTGCACGACGTTCGCCGGCGCGATCACGACCGAGCCGGCCGGCGCTCCAACGAGGTGCTCGCCGCCGGGTCCGAGTCCGAACTCGATCTCGCCCTCGACGATGTAGAAGCCATCCGCGTGCTTCCGGTGGACATGTGGGTCGGGCCCGCGCTCTCCCGGCTCGTACCGCGTCCACGTCATCACGAGCTGCGGCTCGTCGACCAGGATGAGGACGTTCCGCGCGTCGCGATCGCTGATCGTCTCGCCCTCGCCGGGGCCTAGAAGAACGGCGTGGCCTACGTCGAGCTCCACAGCCATTCAGCGTATTCGTTCCTCGACGGCGCTTCACATCCGGAGGAGCTGGCGCTCGCGGCCGCCGAGCTCGGATACGAGGCGCTCGCGCTCACCGATCACGACGGGGTGTTCGGGTCGCTCGAGTTCGCGCACGCGGCAAAGGCGGTCGGCGTCCGGCCGATCACCGGCGCGGAGGTCACCCTTCGCGGCGGCTCGCACGTGACGCTGCTCGTCGAGACGCCGCGCGGCTACGCCAACCTCTGCCGGCTCCTCACGGCTGCGCACGCACACACGCGCGCGCCCGGGCGCGAGTCGGAGCTGCTCCCGCCCGCGCTCGACCCTGCCCTCCTCGTGGAGCACGCGGAGGGCCTCGTCTGTCTCTCCGGCTGCGCCCGGCACGGTCTCGCGGTGCGCGATCCCAACGCCGCGGCGCGCCTGGCTCGGGCCTTCGGCCGCAGCCGCTTCTTCGTCGAGCTCCAGCGTCCCTACGAGCGCGGGGATGCACGCCGGAACCTCCAGCTGGGCGACCTGGCCGAGACGCTCGGAGTCGAGACGGTTGCGACCGGCGACGTCCACGCGCACCATCCCCGGCGGACGGCGCTGCAGGACGTCCTCGTCGCGATCCGCAACCGCAGCTCCCTGGAGGGCTGCGAGCACGAGCGGCGTGGGAACCGCGAAAGCGTCCTCCTCGGCCCCGAAGCGATGGCCGAGCGGTTCCCCGACGACCGCGACGCACTGGAGAGAGCGGGCGCCCTCGCCGACCGCCTCCGCTTCGACCTGACCGAGGAGCTCGGCTACCGCTATCCCGACTTCTCCGACGGCGACGAGCCAGCCCTCGAGCAGCTGCGCGGAGTGTGCGACGCAGCGTTCGCCCAGCGCTACTCACCAAGTAACAGACTGTTACTAAGTCGGGCCAAGCAGCGCCTGGACGAAGAGCTGCAGCTGATCGGGAGACTCGGGCTCGCCGGGTTCTTCCTCCTGCACTGGGAGGTGCTCGAGCTCGCACGCGATGTCGCGCTGGACGTGCGCGGGCCGGGCTCGATGCGGCATCTCCTGCCGCCGGGACGCGGACGCGGGAGCTCCGTCGGCTCGATCGTCTGCTATCTCACGGGCCTCTCGCACGTCGATCCCGTCGCCGCGGGACTCTCGCTCGGGCGCTTCATCAACGACGAGCTCTCGGGCATCCCGGACATCGACCTCGACTTCCCGCGTGACATCCGCGAGAAGCTGATCGTCGCCGTCACCGAGCGCTACGGCCGCGAGCACGCCGCGCTCGTCGCGACCTTCGCCACCTACCGCAGCCGCGGCGCGATCCGCGACGTCGGCAAGGCGCTCGGCCTCCCGTTCGCCGAGCTCGAGCGGCTCGCGCGCTTGACCGAGGGCAGCCCGCGCCGCGTCGCCGAGGAGATCGCGGCGCTCCCCGGCAACCACGCCTCGCCGCGCTGGCAGGCGCTCGGCGAGCTTGCCGCCGAGATCGGCGGCCTGCCGCGCCACATCTCCCAGCACCCCGG
>JAWVDL010000244.1:0-5755 GCA_033857355.1 Gaiellaceae bacterium
GCATGGTCTGACGCTCGCGGGGGACGCGGCGGACGATCTTGTCGACCTGGGGCTTGAAGCCCATGTCGAGCATCCGGTCCGCCTCGTCGAGGATCAGGACGCGGATGCGATCGAGCGAGACGCGCCGCCGCTCGACGAGATCTTGCAGGCGACCGGGCGTCGCGACGAGGATGTGAGCCCCTTCGATCCGCTTGGCCTGGCTCGCGATCGGCGCCCCGCCGTAAGCGGCCGCCACTCGCAGGCCCTTCCGCTTCGCGATCGATCCGATCGCTTCGGCCACCTGCGAGGCAAGCTCGCGGGTCGGCACGAGGATCAGCACGCCGGGCGCGCCGTCCTGCGGCGAGATCCGCTCGACGATCGGCACACCGAAGGCGAGCGTCTTGCCGGATCCGGTCGGCGACTTCGCAAGCACGTCGGAGCCGCTGAGTGCGGCAGGGACGACGAGCGCCTGAATGGGAAACGGCTCCTTGATTCCGTCGGCGGCAAGCGCTTCGACGGTATTCGCGCTCACGCCGAGCGCGGCAAATGACTGTTCTGACAAGTTCGACTCCTTTTGGGGTTCGAGACTGACCGCTCGAAACTCACCAAAGGAGGAACGAGAAGCTGATCTCACGGGACGACTGGATGCCGTCCGTAGTCACACAGTAGCTGAGGTATCGGCTTCCTGGGCGGAAAGAGTGAGCTAACGGTGCTTTTCGATGAATGCGAGCACGCGCCGCCAGGCGTCCTCGGAGGCGTCGGCGAACTCCTCCTGCTTGCGGTCGAAGAAGCTGTGCGGGGCGCCCTCGTACGTCACGAGCTCGTGCTCGACGCCCGCCGCGGAAAGCGCCTCCTCGAACGCCGCGTTGTGCTCCGCGGTGATGTGCTGGTCGTCGCCGGCCTGCAGCGCGAGGATCGGCGCCTCCATCTCCGCGGCACGATCGGCCGGCCCGGGCGAGCCGTCGCGCGCGGCGGGCATCCCGTAGAAGCCGGCCGCGCCGGAGAGTCCGTGCCCGGCGGCTGCGGCCAGCCATGAGTTGCGGCCGCCGTAACAGAAGCCCACCGTGAAGACCGACGAGACGCCGTGCTTGCGCAGGTAGGCGACCGCGGCCGACACATCGGCCTGCACGCCCTCGGGCGTCGCCTGCGCGACGTGCTCCATGTACGGGAAGTCGTCGTCGCGCTTCGAGACGCCCGCCGTACGGCCGAAGTAGTCGATCGCGACGGTCTCGTAGCCGCGCTCGGCGAACCGCAGGGCCAGCTCCTCGTAGAAGTGGTAGAGACCGCGGACGTCGGGAAGAAGCACCACGCCGGTGTCGGTCGGCTCGTCGGGGTGGGCCGAGAACGCGGCGAACGCCGTGCCGTCGGCCGACTCGAGGGTCAGGTCGTCATGCGAGACAGCCGCACCCGAGATGACCGGGATCGGCGGCTCGGAGTCGAGCTCGAAGCACACGCCGGGAGGCTAGCCGTTCAGGACGAGCGTTCGGGGTAGCGCGTGAGCCCGTCGTCGGGCAGCGGCTCCCATGGCGCCGCGTACGCGACGAACTGTCGCCACGCCGGACGGATCCCCGGGTCCGAGTCGAAGACGCCAAGCCGAACGCTCATCACCTCTGGATCTTCCGGGCTCTTGCTCCAGAGAGCCGATCCGCACTGCGAGCAGAACAGCTTGAGGAAGCCGCCGTCGCCCGGGTCGTAGGCGCGGATGAGCTCCTCCCCGGCGGTGACGTGCAGCGATCCCGGCTCGACGCGAGCCTGCGCCGAGGCTGCCGTGCCGGAGCGGCGCTGGCAGCGCGTGCAGTGGCAATAGCTCGCCGAGACGAGAGGCTCGGTGACCTCGAAGCGCACGCCTCCGCAGAGGCACGCGCCGGTGAGCGGAGCGTCCATCCGGGCGAGCTTATCCGCGCCGCACGGCCACCAGCACGTTGCGCTCCGAGCCGCCCTTCACGGTTTCTTCCTTGACCGTCCCGATGCCGCGCACGTACAGCTTGTGGTCGAGGACTCCCGGCTCGAGCGGTGTCCATTCCTTCGTCAGGAGCGCGTGGTGCGACGTGACGTACGGGACGCTGACGGACGCCTTCAGGCTGACGACGGCGAAGTGGTCGTCGGCGTGGCCGCGGTAGAGCTCCTGCCGGAAGGACTGCCCGACGCTCGGGTGCGCCGACATGTAGATCCCGGCCTTCGCGCCGTCGACGCCCGACTGCCACGAGCCCTCGGTGCTGGTGACGTGGCCGTTGGCGTCGAGCTCGGCCGTCCGCTCGCCGAAGTACCAGACGGCGCCGCGGCGGTCCTGGGCATACCAGTCCGTCGTGCGCTCGAAAAGGCGCCCGCGCAGGTAGAGCCTGTCGAACACGGCCGTACAGCGGACTCCCTGGATCACCTTCGTCGAGCGCGTGACCGTGAAGAGCTCGCGCGACGGGTGCCCATCCCTCATGCCCGTGTAGACGTACGTCGTGCCGGGACGAAGCGGGAACCATGGGTTCGTGACCCGAGGCGCCCACCCGGTGTCGCTCGCAAGAGCGTTCGCGCCGCCTACGAGTACTACGGCGGCTACCACGACGAGCCCGAGCGACTTGATCCGCACGGAGCGCATTCTTACCCGCGGGCTAGTAATCGGGCGAGACGCCGAGCGGCGTGCCGCGCCTACGCCGAAGCGGCGCTGGCCGCGAGCTTCTTCGACGCGTCCTGGCCCTGCAGGGTCGCCGTGGCGACCTGGTCCTTGCCGCCGCGCTTCGCCTGGTAGAGCGCCGCGTCTGCAGCCGCGATGAGCGCCTCCGCGTTGGCGTACGTCGGGAACTCCGCGATCCCGAAGCTTGCGGTCACCGTCGCCAGCTCGCCGTCCGGGCCTTCGACCTCGACCGCCGTGACGGCGCGGCGAATCCGCTCGGCAGTCCGCGCTGCGTCGGCGAGCGACGAGCCGGGCAGGATGAGCGCGAACTCCTCGCCGCCGTAGCGGGCAGGGAAGTCGAGCTCGCGAACCGAGCCGGCCAGTGCGCGGCCCACCGCGCGGATCACGTTGTCCCCGGTCTGGTGGCCGAAGCCGTCGTTGATCTCCTTGAAGTTGTCGATGTCGGCCAGCACGAACGCGACGCGCGTCCCGTTCCGCACCGCCCGCTCGAGCTCGTCGTCGAGCCTCTCGTTCAGCCCGCGACGGTTCGCGAGGCCGGAGAGCGCGTCGGTCCCGGCCTGCCGGCTTAGGCGCGCAACGTCCACGAGCACGCGTGCGACCGGGCGTGCCAGGCGCAGCGCGAGCAGGCCCGCGAGCGAAAGCGTGAGGAGTGCGACGAGGATGACGAAGCGCCGGTAGCCGGCCGACTGGGCCTCGATCGCCTTGACCGGCTGGACTGCGAGGATCGAGGCGTTCGCGACCCCCAGCGAGGCCGAGACCGCCGCAAAGCTCGTGCCGCCGAAGATCACGCGACCGTCGCGGATCTGCACCGGCGCTTGCTTCGGCCCGCCGGCGACGACGTGCCCGTTCCGGACGAGCATGAGCGCGCCATGGCTCGGCAGCGGCGTGGCCTGCCGGAGCAGACCGAGTACGTCGTTCCCGAGTGGGAGCGCGATCGTCACGGTGGCGAGAACGTGCAGCCCGTCGGTGATCGTTGCCGTGGAGACGATCCGGGGCGGTCCCGAGAGCGCGCCGTAGGCATGCCCGTCGAGCATCACGCGTGCGTGGCGCGCGCGAGCGATGCGGCGAAGCTCGAGCTCGTCGTGTCTCACGACGGCGCGCTGGAGCGGCAGCGACGTCGCAAGCTGGCTTGCTTGAACTCGAAGGTTCGCGCGGAGCGTGCCGAAGCTCGACGCGCCGACGCGCGCGCCGCCCGAAAGCTCTGCGGTGCTCTCCCGCCTGGCGCCACGCTCGGCGTTCCTGATCAGGGTCACCGAGACCGCCGCGATGAGCGCGGCGGCGAGGAGGAACAGCATGGCCGCATAGAGCGCGACGACAGGACCCCGGCCAGTTCGTGCCGGGATGCGCATCCAGCTCATTCGCCGCAGCTCGTTTCGCATAGAACGCCCTTCGTGACGAAGACGTGCGATCTGCATCGGCGTGCTGCCGTCGCTGGGCGTCCCCCGGCCGAGTGACCCGGGCTCGGGATTCGCATGGTTTAGCGGCTCGGCTTCCACGCTAGGCCCCAGGCGTGTGGTTCTTGACCTTGAAGGTCTGCTGGACCTGAGCCGCGGGGAGATAGCTGCCGTTCCCGGCCTGGTCGGCGTTGATCGTGCAGTCGCCGCGGCCGATGAACGACACCGTCGAGCCGGAGACCGTGCAGACGCCCGCGCTGCTCGGGTCGGCCGTGAAGGTGACGGCGAGCCCCGAGCTCGAGACCGCGGTCACGGTGTACGGCGGGTCGTTCTTGTCCTTGTGCGGAGCCGCCGAGGTGAACGTGATCGTCTGCGTCGCCTTCGCGACCGTGAAGGACTGCTGCTTCTGCGGGGCGGCCAGGTAGATGCCGTTGCCCGGCTGGTCGGCGTTCACCGTGCACGTTCCCGCGCTGGCGAAGGAGACCGTCGAGCCGGAGATCGTGCAGACGCCCGCGCTCGCGGGCGCGATGCTGAAGGCGACGGCGAGACCGGAGCTCGCGGTCGCGGAGACGGTGTACGTCGGCCCGCCGACGACGGCGCCGCCGGGGGCGCTCGACGTGAAGCTGATCGTCTGTGCTGCCTTCGCGACGGCGAACGACTGCTGAACCTGCGGAGCCGGGTTGTAGCTCCCGTTCCCCGCCTGATTCGCGTTGACGGTGCACGTTCCCGCGCCGACGAACGACACGGTCGAGCCCGACACGGTGCAGATCCCCGCGCTCGAAGCGGCCGCGCTGAACGTGACTGCCAGGCCGGAGCTTGCGGAGGCGGAGACCGCGTAGGTCGGCCCGCCAACGGACGCGCTGCCCGGCGCCGTCGAGGTGAACGTGATCGTCTGCGGGCTCTTCCCGGGCGCTGAGACCGAGAACGACTGCTGCACCTGCGGGGCCGGGAGGTAGCTCGCGTTGCCGGACTGGTTCGCGTTCACCGTGCACGTGCCGCTGCCGACGAGAGAGACCGTGGAGCCGGAGACCGTGCAGACGCCGGCGCTGCTCCCCGCCGCGCTGAAGCTGACCGCCAGGCCCGAGCTCGCCGTGGCCGAGATCGCGTACGAGGGGCCGCCGGCGACGGCGCCGCTCGGCGCGGTCGACGTGAAGGTGATCGTCTGGCTGCTCGCGGCCGGCGGGCTGACCGTGAACGACTGCTGGACCTGCGGCGCTGCCTGGTAGCTCGCGTTCCCGGCCTGATCCGCATCGACGCTGCACGTCCCGGCGCCGATCAGGGAGACGTTCGATCCCGAGACCGTGCACACGCCCGCGCTCGACGCGGCGGCGCTGAAGCTGACGGGGAGACCCGAGGTTGCGGTCGCGGAGACGGCGTAGGTGCCGCCGGCGGTGGCCGGAACGGGCGCGGTCGAGGTAAAGCTGATCGACTGGACGCTCGGCGCGGGCGCTCCGACGCCGAAGGACTGCTGCGCCTGCGGGGCGGGCAGGTAGCTCGCGTTCCCCGGCTGGTCGGCATCGACGACGCACGTCCCGGGCCCGACGACCGAGACGGACGATCCGGACACGGTGCACACCCCGGCGCTCGCGGGGGCGGCCGTGAACACGACCGCAAGGCCGGAGGTCGCGGACGCGGCGACCGTGTACCCGTCGCCCGGGAGGGCCGAGGCGGGGGGAGTCGACGTGAAGCTGATCGTCTGCGGGCTGAGCGCCGCCGGAGCGACGGAAAACGACTGCTGCGCCTGCGCTGCGGCCTG
>JAWVDL010000245.1:0-4170 GCA_033857355.1 Gaiellaceae bacterium
TGGTGGTCTTCCCCAACATGACCGTCACGCTGACGGTCGACGTCGCCGGCGAGGAGCGCGTGCTGCTCGTCCCGCGGCACGAAAACGAATACGCCAAGGTCGGCACGGTCGTGAACGTGCTCGACTCTGTTCGCCTTCCCGGCGGCACCCACGCCGTCACCCTCGAAGGCCTGCACCGAGCGATTGCGGGCGCGGCCACGACCGACTCCAACGGCCGCCTGCGAGTCGAGATCGACGAGCGGCCCGACGAGGATCCGCCCCGTGCAAAGACGCATGCGCTCGAGACCGAGTACCGCGCGATCGTCGAGGAGATCCTCGAGCTGCGCGACGCCGACGAGCGCATCTCCGCGTTCCTGCGCTCGATCACCGAGCCCGGCGCGCTCGCCGACACGGCGGGCTATTCCCCCGACCTGAGCTTCGAGCAGAAGGTCGAGCTGCTGGAGACCGTCGACATCGTCGAGCGGCTCGAGCTCGCCGTCCGTCTCCAGCGCGAGCGGCTCGCCGAGCTGCAGGTGCGAAAGCGCATCCGCGAGGACGTCGAATCCGGCGCCCAGCAGCAGCAGCGCGAGTACATCCTGCGCAAGCAGATGGAGTCGATCCGCAAGGAGCTCGGCGAAGACGACGGCACCGTCGCCGACGACTACCGGACGAAGATCGCCGAGTCGGATCTGCCCGACGAGGTCCGCGAGCAGGCCGAGCGCGAGCTTGCCCGGCTCGAGCGGATGGGCGACCAGTCCGGCGAGTCCTCGATGATCCGCACGTATCTCGACTGGCTCCTGGCAGTCCCGTGGGGCAAGCGCTCCGAGGAGACGCTCGAGCCGATCCAGGCGCGCGAGGTCCTCGACTCCGACCATGAAGGGCTGGAGGACGTGAAGGACCGCATCGTCGAGTACCTGGCCGTGCGCAAGCTGCGCCAGGACCGCGGGATCGAGGAGGACAAGCGCTCCGGCGCCATCCTGACCCTGATCGGGCCCCCGGGGACCGGCAAGACCTCGATCGGCGAGTCCATCGCCCGCGCGCTCAACCGCGAGTTCGTGCGCATGTCGCTCGGCGGCGTGCGCGACGAGGCCGAGATCCGAGGGCACCGGCGCACCTACATCGGCGCGCTGCCGGGCCGGCTCGTCCGCGCCCTGCGTGACGCCGGGACGATGAACCCGGTCATCCTGCTCGACGAGGTCGACAAGGTCGGCGCAGACTGGCGCGGCGATCCGTCGGCCGCTCTGCTCGAGGTGCTCGACCCGGCGCAGAACCACTCGTTCCGCGACCACTATCTCGACGTCGAGCTCGATCTCTCGCAGGTCGTCTTCATCGCGACCGCGAACGTCGCCGACACCATCCCCGGCCCGCTCCTCGACCGGATGGAGGTCATTCGCTTCGACGGCTACACCGTCGACGAGAAGATCGCGATTGCGCGCGGCTACCTCTGGCCGAGGCAGCGCGAGCGAAACGGTCTCCTCGAGGACGAGGTGGCGATCGACGACGCGACGCTCCACACGGTGATCGTCGAGTACACGCGCGAGGCGGGAGTTCGCCAGCTCGAACGTGAGCTCGGGACGATCCTGCGGAAGACCGCGACGGGCATCGCCTCCGCCAAGAGCGAGGCACCCGTGACGGTCGACGCGGACCTCGTGCGCGATGCGCTCGGAAGGCAGAAGTTCTTCCAGGAGGCGGCCGAGAGGACCGCGGTACCCGGCGTTGCAACCGGCCTGGCCGTGACGGGCACCGGCGGCGACGTCCTGTTCGTCGAGGCCACGAGCATGAAGGGCACGGACCCGCTCGTCCTCACCGGACAGCTCGGCGACGTGATGAAGGAGTCGGCGCGCATCGCGCTCTCGTACGTGCGGGCGCACGCCGACGAGCTCGACGTCGACGAGTCGCAGTTCGACGAGACGTCGTTCCACGTGCATGTGCCTGCAGGGGCGATCCCGAAGGACGGCCCGAGCGCGGGCATCACGATGACGACTGCGCTCGCGTCGCTGCTGACGGGCCGCCCGGTGAAGCACACGGTCGGCATGACCGGCGAGGTGACGCTGCAGGGTCGCGTCCTGCCGATCGGCGGGCTGAAGCAGAAGGTGCTCGCCGCGCACGCCGCGGGCCTGACCGACGTGATCCTGCCGGAGCGGAACCGCGCCGACCTGGACGACGTGCCCGAGGACGTCCGCAACGCGATGACGTTCCATCCGGTCATGAGCCTCGGCGAGGTGCTCGCCGTCGCCCTCGAGCCCCGGCCCGTGGCCGACGCGCACCTGGCGGCGTAATGGGTCGCTGCCGGCGCTGCATCCCGGTCCCCGAGGAGGTCCGCGTCACCGCGGAGCTCCTCGGGCGGCGCTGGCTCCTCGCGATCCTCTACGCCTCGCACACCGGCGCTGTGCGCTTCAACGAGTTCCGCCAGGTCGTCGGGCCGATCCCGCCTCGCACGCTCGCGCAGCGGCTGGGCGAGCTCGAGGAGGCCGGCGTGCTGGAGCGGATCGTCCACGCCACGCGCCCGCCTAGCGTCGAGTACCGCCTGACCCCGGAAGGCGAGCGCCTGAAAGTCGTCGTGGACGCCCTCCGGCGCGTCGCGGCCGGCTAGCCCGGGCCGGTTTACCTCCGAGCGACGGGGAAACAGTGAGCGCCGATGGGCCTCACGCGGTTGATCTCCCGGTGGCCGGTGCTGCGACAGCTCGACGGCGACCCCCTGGGACGCGGGAAGTCCGCACGCTCCGAATACACCGAGCAGCTCCACGCACGCACCGCGACGGCCGACCACGTCGTCAAGTCCGTCTGCCCCTACTGCGCCGTCGGGTGCGCGCAGCTCGTGTACGTGGAGGACGGCCACGTCTCCCAGATCGAAGGCGACCCCGACAGCCCGATCTCGCGCGGGCGCCTGTGCCCGAAGGGAGCCGCGTCGAAGCAGCTCGTCACCGACTCGGGCCGAGAGCTGAAGGTCAAGTACCGCCGTCCGTACGCGACCGCGTGGGAGGAGCTGCCGCTCGAGGACGCGATGGAGATGATCGCCGAGCGCGTGATCCACACGCGCGCCGAGACGTGGGAGGACGCAGACGAGCACGGCCACAAGCTGAACCGCACGATGGGTATCGCAACACTCGGCGGAGCAACGCTCGACAACGAGGAGAACTATCTCTGGAAGAAGCTGTGCATGGGACTCGGCATCGTCCAGGTCGCGAATCAGGCCCGCATATGACACAGCGCCACGGTCCCCGGTCTGGGGACCTCGTTCGGACGAGGTGGCGCCACCGACTTCCAGCAGGATCTCTCGCGCT
Organism: Gaiellaceae bacterium; assembly: GCA_033857355.1. Taxonomy (GTDB): domain Bacteria; phylum Actinomycetota; class Thermoleophilia; order Gaiellales; family Gaiellaceae; genus UBA5186. The sequence goes on from JAWVDL010000245.1 coordinate 3,264, forward strand.
CCGACTGCATCCTGATCATGGGCTCGAACATGGCCGCGGCCCATCCGGTCGGCTTCCAGTGGGCGATGGAGGGCAAGCTGGCCGGTGCGAAGCTGATGCACGTCGACCCGCGCTTCACGCGCACGAGCGCGCTGGCCGACCTGCACGTCCCGATCCGCGCCGGCACCGACATCGCGTTCCTCGGCGGGATCGTCAACTACATCCTCGAGGGCGAGCGCTGGTTCGACGAGTACGTCAAGCACTACACGAACGCTCCGGTGATCGTCGACGAGCGCTACCGCGACACGGAGGACCTCGACGGGCTGTTCTCGGGCTACGACGAGGAACGGCACGTCTACGACACGTCCAGCTGGCACTACGCGGGAATGGACGACGAGGAGACCGCCGGCGAGCGCGCGAAGGGCGGCACGAAGGGCGAGCAGTCGGGCCACGGCGCCGTCTCGGGGATGCTTTCCTCGGGTGAGCCGCCCGAGGAGGACCCGACGCTCCAGCATCCGCGCTGCGTCTTCCAGCTGCTGAAGAAGCATTACAAGCGCTACACGCCGGAGCGGGTCGCCGAGATCTGCGGCTGCACGAAGGAGCAGTTCGTCGAGGTGGCCGAGGCGCTGTGCGCGAACTCGGGCCGCGAGCGGACCGCTGCGATCGTCTACTCGGTCGGGTGGACGCAGCACTCGACCGGCGTCCAGAACATACGGGCGGCCGCGATCATCCAGCTCCTGCTCGGCAACATCGGGCGGCCTGGCGGCGGGATCGTGGCGTTGCGCGGGCACGCGTCGATTCAGGGTTCGACCGACCTCGCCACGCTCTACAACATCTTGCCGGGGTACGTGCCGATGCCCCACGCGGAGATCGACTTTGGGCTTCACGACTACCTCGAGGGGCACAAAGGAAAGACGGGCTGGTGGGG
>JAWVDL010000246.1:0-2634 GCA_033857355.1 Gaiellaceae bacterium
TGCGGGCGAGGTTCGCGGTCTCGGTCGTGACGTGGAGGCAGGCCGCGATGCGGTAGCCGTTCAGCGGCTGCTCGCTCTCGAAGCGGTCGCGGATCGCTGCGAGCACCGGCATCTGCCGGTCGGCCCACTCGATCCTGCGGATGCCTTCCGCCGCGAGTGCCAGGTCCTTGACGTCGAATCGTTTGGTCGTAGCCATGAGTCCTTCCGTTTGGAGGTGAGTCTAGTTTCGTCAGGCGGCGAGGAGCCGCTCGTGCTTTCGCTGCTCCCACTCCAGCGCTGCGAGGCCCGTTCCAGCGAGCCAGCTGTCGACCGCGGCTCGGAGCTCGGCCTCGCGGCGTAGACGCGCTGCGAAAGCCATATCGGAGATCTCGAGCTTGAAGCGGGCGCGCAGGTTGCGCAGGGAGCGAAGCTGGTTGAGCTCGCGGAGGCCGTACAGCCGGTAGCCCGACGCGGTACGCGCCGGCGCGACCAGCCCTGCGGTCTCGAGATAGCGGAGCATTCGCGGCGACCAGCCGGTGCGCTCGGCCGCCTGTCCCACGGTCAAATCGTCCATCCTGCGTTACCTTAACACAGATGTGTCAAGCTAGCGTGCGGTCGTCCCTTCCCGGCCGTAGCGGTCTTCGAGCCGGACGATGTCGTCGTGGTGCGGCGTCGAGACCTCGATCACGAGCGTGTCCTCGAGCGCGGTCAGCTTGTGCACCGTCCCCGGCCTGAGGCGGAACGCGGCGCCCGGCCCGACCACCTCCGTCTTCTCGACGGCCTCTCCGGGCGCATTCAGCTCGAGCTGCGCGCGGCCCTCCTGGAAGTACCACGACTCGTCCTTGACGTTGTGGAACTGCTTGGACAGCGCGTGTCCGGCCCGGACGAAGAGGAGCTTTCCGACGTACGCGTCCGCGTGCGCCCAGATCAGCTCCCAGCCCCACGGCTTCTCGACGCGCTCAGGCTCGAACGCGAAGCGGGAAAGGGTGTTCAAATTGGGGGACTCCTCGCCGATTCGGCGAGTCTACGCCTGTTGCCATTCGGGGTTCGCGGCTACGAATTCCTCGGCGCGGCGCAGGTCCTTGGGCGTGTTCACGGTCAGCCAGACGCCCTCGTGGCGGAAGGCCTTGAGCTTCCCTTCCTGCGCCAGCTCGGGGAACGTGCTCGCCTCGTGGTCGCCGAGCTCCGGCAGCCGCTCGAGCGCTTCGTCGCCGAGGACGTAGACGCCGGAGTTGACCCAGTGCGGAAGCTTCGGGCCCTCGCGGAACCCGGTGACGGTGTCGTCGTCCTCGAGGTCGACGACGCCGAGATGGGAGACGAGCGGCGAGACCACGATCGTCGCGGCGCCGCCGAGCTCGTCGTGTCGCGCGCGCAGGCGCGCCAGCTCGACGTCGAGCAGCTCGTCGCCGTTCAGCGCGAACACCGCGCCGGACTCCTCCCGCTCGGCGGCCGCGAGCCGCAGCCCACCGCCGCGGCCGAGCGGCTCGCGCTCGCCGACCGTCACGATCTCCGGCCCGAGCCCACCGAGCTCCGCCTGGAACAGCTGCTCGAAGCCCGCCGAGCAGGCGACGATCACGCGGGTCACGCCGGCGCGGGCGAGCTGGATGACCTGGTACGAGGCGAGTGGACGGCCGCCGACCAGGACGAGCGGCTTGGGTCTCCCCTCCGCCGCTTCTCCCAGTCGCTCCCCCTTGCCGCCGGCGAGGAGCAGCGCCTCCATCAGTGCTCTTGCAGATCCCGCGACTGCGCGGGCTCGGACGTCTCCGGCAGCGCCGAGAAGGCGGTGGTCGGCCGGCCGATGCCCTCGTAGGCGAAGCCTGCGGCCCGCACGTCGTCGGGGTCGAGCAGGTTGCGGCCGTCGACGATGATCGCGCGACGCATTGCCTCTCGGGTCTCGGCGGTCGCGAGCTCGCGGAGCTGCGGCCATTCGGTCACGATCACCGCCGCGTCGGCGCCCGTCACGGTCTCGAGCGGCGAGTCGCAGAAGGTCACGCCCTGCAGGATGTCGCTCGCGTCGGCGACGGGATCCCACGCGCGCACCTCCGCGCCCTCCGCGAGCAGGCGCGAGGCGAGGACGATCGAGGGCGCCTCGCGCATGTCGTCCGTGTTCGGCTTGAACGCGAGCCCGAGCAGCGCGACAGTCTTCCCGCGCAGCGAGCCGAGGTGCTTCTTGAGCTTGTTGATCACGCGGCGCTTCTGCAGCTCGTTGACCTCGATCACCGCGTTCAGGAGCTGGAAGTGGTAGCCCGAGTTCGACGCGAGCTGCTTGAGCGCGAGCGAGTCCTTCGGGAAGCACGAGCCGCCGTAGCCGATCCCGGCGCGCAGGAAGTGCGGCCCGAGCCGGTGGTCGAGCCCGATGCCCTTCGCGACCTGCGTGACGTCGGCGCCGACCGCCTCGCAGACGTTGGCGATCTCGTTGATGAAGCTGATCCGCGTCATCAGGAACGCGTTCGAAGCAAGCTTGACCATCTCCGCCGAGGGGACGTCCGAGCGCACGACAGGGGCGTCGATGCCGGCGTGGAGCTGCTCGACTCGGTCACCGTCGGCCGGGTCGAACGCCCCGACCACGATCCGGTCCGGGTGGAGGAAGTCGCGCACGGCCGTCCCTTCCGCCGTGAACTCGGGGTTCGACGCGTAGCCCACGTGCTCGAGACC
>JAWVDL010000247.1:0-6466 GCA_033857355.1 Gaiellaceae bacterium
CTGATGGACGAGCCGCTCTCGAACCTCGACGCCAAGCTGCGCGTCCAGATGCGCGCGGAGATCTCGAAGCTGCAGTCCGACCTCGGCGTGACCACGGTCTACGTGACGCACGACCAGGTCGAGGCGATGACGATGGGCGACCGGGTCGCGGTGATGCGGAAGGGCGAGCTGCAGCAGGTCGACGAGCCGCAGGTGCTCTACGACCGGCCGAAGAACCTCTTCGTCGGCGGCTTCATCGGCAGTCCGGCGATGAACATGCTCTCGGCGACGATCGAGCGCGCGAACGGCGGGCTCGCCGCGAAGGCCGGCAAGCTCTCGGTGGCTCTCGGCGAGGAGACGCTCTCGGCACGGCCGGCTCTCAAGGACTACGAGGGCAAGAAGGTCGTGCTCGGAATCCGGCCCGAAGACCTCGACGACGCGAACCTGGCCACGGATACGCCGCAGGACCAGCGGCTGAGCGGCACCGTCGAGCTGCTCGAGGCGCTCGGCTCCGAGATCATGGCCCACTTCTCCGTGGAGGCCGAGGCCGCCGAGACCGAGGAGACGCGCGAGCTCGACGCCGACAAGGGCGACGCGGAGGGCGACATCGGCGTCAGCGCCCCCGAAGGCAAGACAGTCCTCGTCGCGCGTTTCGGGGCGCGCTCCAAGGCAAAGCAGGGTGAGCCGGTGGAGGTGGCCGTCGACACGCGCGCCCTCCACTTCTTCGATCCGGAAACTGGACTCGGTATCTACGACGAGAAAGAGAAAGGAGCAGGCGCATGAGCAAGCGCGGATGGTTCGTCCTAACCGCGATCGCGCTCGGCCTCTCGCTGGTTGCAGCAGGTTGCGGCGGGAGCAAGAAGAGCTCGGGGGGCGGCGGAACGACCGCCGCGCCTCAGGTCAAGGGCACGATCAGCATGGTCGCCGTCTGGACGGGCGCGGAGGGTGCGGCGATCCAGGCCGTGCTCAACGGGTTCAAGGCCAAGAATCCGGGCGTGACGATCAAGTACAAGTCGGCCAAGGATCCCGGCCAGGTCATCACGACGGCCGTGCAAGGCGGTAACCCGCCCGACATCGCAGCCCTGCCCTCGCCCGGCCTGATGAAGGGCTTCGTGAGCCAGGGTGCGCTCAAGCCGATCGACTTCGCGAAGAGCGACATCTCAGCGAACTTCTCCGCCGACTGGCTGAAGTTCGGGACGGTGAACGGGAAGCTCTACGGCCTCTTCTTCAAGGGCGCCAACAAGTCGACCGTCTGGTACAACGTCCACGCGTTCAAGGACGCGGGCGTCACGCCTCCGAAGGAGTGGTCGGAGCTGCTCGGCGACGCGAAGACGATCAGCGCGTCGGGTACGCCGGCGTACTCGATCGGCGGAGCTGACGGCTGGACGCTCACCGACCTGTTCGAGAACATCTACCTCCGCAAGGCGGGGGCGGCGAAGTACGACCAGCTGTCCGACCACAAGATCCCGTGGACGGATCCGTCCGTGAAGGACGCCCTCAAGGAGATGGGGCAGGTCCTCAGCGACTCGAAGAACATCAACGGCGGCTCGTCCGGGGCGCTGCAGACCAACTTCCCGGACTCGGTCACCGCGGTGTTCACGAATCCGCCCAAGGCCGCGATGATCTTCGAGGGCGACTTCGTTCCCGGCGTCGTGGCGGGCCAGTCGAAGGCCAAGCCGGTCACCGACTACAACGTCTTCCCCTTCCCGGCAGTGGACGGCAAGGGTGGGGACTTCGTGGTCGGCGGCGGCGACGTGATCGTGATGTTCAAGGACAACCCGGCCACGCAGGCGCTGGTCAAGTACCTCGCCACGCCCGAGGCCGCGTCGATCTGGGCCAAGCGCGGCGGGTTCAGCTCGCCGAACAAGAACGTCGACCCGTCGGTCTATCCGGACGCGATCACCCGGACGACCGCGACGGCGTTGGCCAAGGCCACCACGTTCCGCTTCGACATGTCCGACCTCGCTCCGGCGAAGTTCGGCGGCGACGCGGAGTTCACCGATCTGCAGAACTTCCTGAAGAACCCCTCGGATGTCAACGGTGCGGCCGCGAAGCTCGAGAAGGACGCGAAGGCCGCGTACAAGGCCGGCGGCTAACCGAAGGTGAGCTCGACGAGCGTCAGGGCGGAGTTCCCGGACCCGGGCCGGACTCCGCCCGCGCCTCGTCCCTCGCGGGTAAGAGCGGTATGGATCCCGCTCTCGTTCCTCGGTCCGGCCTTCGTGCTGCTGACCGTCTGGATGATCTATCCAGCGATCCGCACGATCCTCCGGAGCCTCTGGAACAACCAGGGCGACAAGTTCGTCTGGTTCCAGAACTACAGCACGATGTTCTCGGACTCCGTGATCCACACGGCGATCAAGAACAACATCATCTGGATCGCCGTCGGCCCGCTGTCCGTGACGCTTTTCGGCCTCGTCCTGGCGGTGCTTACAGAGCGGATCGCCTGGGCGAGCTTCTTCAAGATCGTGCTCTTCATGCCGCTCGCGGTCTCGCTGTTCGCGGTCGGCGTGATCTGGCGCATCATGTACCAGCAGAATCCGGATCAGGGTGCGGTCAACGCCGGCCTGAACACGATCCACAACGTCTTCAAGACGCCGGGCGTCTTACCGAGGGCTGCGCCGTCCTCCCCGGCGGTCACCGACAAGTTCGTCTTCACGAAGCCGCTCTCGGCGGGCGGGACGGCGCTGCTCGGACTGACGGCGATCAGCCCCCAGGACGTGCCCTCCGGCGCTGCTCAGGCCGTGCAGCCGAAGTCGAAGCCGGGAGCGATCACCGGCGTCGTCTGGCGCGACTTCAAGCCGGGCGGCGGCAAGCCGGGAGTCGTGGAGCAGGGTGAGCTCGGAGTCCCGGGCGTGACGGTTGCGCTGCTCCAGAACGGCAAGTCCACGAACACCGCAAAGACGGACAGTCACGGCGCTTTCACCTTCGACGGCGTCTCCGGGTCGGGCTACCAGGTGAAGATCGCCCCGGCCACGTTCGCGCAGCCGTGGCAGGGAGTCCAATGGCTCGGCCCGAGCTTGATCACCCCGGCGATGATCATCGCGTTCCTCTGGACCGCGGTCGGCTTCGCGATGGTCGTGATCGGTGCGGGGCTCTCGGCGATCCCGCGTGACGTGCTCGAGGCCGCGCGGACCGACGGTGCGAGCGAGTTCCAGGTCTTCAAACGCGTGACCGTCCCCCTGCTCATGCCGGTCTTGACCGTCGTCTTCGTCACGCAGATGATCGGCGTGCTGAAGATCTTCGACATCATCTATGCGACCGCGCCCGGGTCGGTCACGAACGACGCGACGACACTCGCCTTCGAGATGTGGCGGCGCTCGTTCCTCGGCGAGAACGCGTTCGGAATCGGCGCCGCGATCGCGTCCTTCCTGATGCTTCTCTTCGTCCCGTTCCTGATCTACCAAGTGCGCTCGCAAAGGAAGAACGCCTGATGGCCGTCGCCGAAGTTCGCCAGCCTGCAATGCGAGACGAGTCGCGCGAGACGCTCGCCGTCCGGATCGCGAAGCTCCCGGTCCACCTGTTCCTGCTCCTGATCGGGATCCTGTGGCTGATCCCGGCCGCCGGCCTCTTCGTCACGTCGCTCCTTCCGGCCGCGACCGCGAACGCACGCGGCTGGTGGCACGTCTTCTCGAAGCCGAGCGAGACGACGTTCGCGAACTACCGGATGATCTTCCACAACTCCGCGATCACGCACGCCCTGCTCGTGACGGCGGAGGTCACGATCGGCGCGACGATCCTGCCCATCCTGATCGCGAGCTTCGCCGCCTACGCGCTCGCCTGGATCGAGTTCCCGGGACGCGATTGGGCCTTCGTCACCATCGTCGGCCTCATGGTCGTGCCGGTCCAGATGGCGTTGATCCCGATCTTCTCGCTCTACAACACGCTCAACCTCTACGACACGGTCTTCGGCCTGATCCTGTTCCACACCGCCTTCGCGCTGCCGTTCGCGATCTTCCTGTTACGGAACTTCTTCGCAGGGATCCCGCGCGACCTGATGGAGGCGGCGCGCATCGACGGGGCCTCGGAATGGCGGCTCTTCTTCAAGGTCGTGCTTCCGCTCGGCCTGCCTGCGATCGCGGCGCTGGCGATCTTCCAGGTGCTCTTCGTCTGGAACGACTTCCTCGTCGGGTTCACGCTTTCACAGGACAACCAGCCGATCGCGCCCGCGCTGGCCGGGCAGCTGCGCCAGTTCGGCTCGAACCTGGACGTCATCGCGCCGGCGTCGTTCTTCTCCGCGGTGATCCCGCTCACGATCTTCGCGCTCTTCCAGCGCTACTTCGTGCAAGGGCTCCTGGCGGGATCTGTTAAGTAAAGCGTTCGTTCGGGAGGCGCCCCACGTGGTAAGCATTGACCCGAGGGTCGATGCCGCAGCGCCTCAAAATGACTCGTTGGATCGCCGCCGGGGCGATCGCGTTGGCTCTGTGTCTCTGCACAGCGGCCAACGGGGCGAACCGAGGATCGGACGGATCGCACGCTGGGACCCGTCACGTGTCGGTGATGGGCGCGTGGGCCGGCGCCGACGAGAAGTCGTTCCGGGCCGTGCTCGACGAGTTCGAGACCGCGTCGCCGGGCACCACGGCGACGTACGACTCCGCCGGCGACGCGTTTTCCGACACGCTCCTGAAGGCGCTTGCCGCGGGGAAGGGTCCCGACGTCGCCGTCCTGCCGACGCCGTTGCTGCTGAAGCGTCTGGCAGCGCGTCGCAGCCTCCGTCCGCTGGCCTTCGCGCGCTCGACGATCGCGGCCAACTACGCCCCGGTGTGGCTGCGGATGGGGTCCGTGCGCAGCACCCTGTACGGCGTCGTCTTCGAGGCGAGCAACAAGTCGACGGTCTGGTACGAGGTGAAGACGTTCCACGGCGCCGACGTGAAGGCGCCTGCGACCTTTACGGACCTGCTTCGGTCGGCCCGGGTCCTGCGAGCGTGGGGGACGCGCGCGTACTCGATCGCGGGCGCCGACGGGTGGACGCTCGCGGACCTGTTCGAGAACGTCTACCTCCGCCAGGCAGGCCCGAAGCGCTACGACCTCCTCGCACAGCACAAGCTGCGCTGGACGGACCCGAGCGTGAAGGCGGCGCTCAGGACGACCGCGAAGATCCTCGGTGACCGGACGAACATCGCGGGTGGCACGCCCGGCGCACTCGAGACGGACTTCGCGCAGTCGATCTCCCAGGTCTTCGCGGACAGCCCGCCCAAGGCCGCGATGGTGATCGAGGGCGACTTTGTCGCTCCGGTGATCACGGCCTCGACCGGCGCGGAGCCCGGCACGGACTACGATGTCTTCCCGTTTCCACCGATCGGCAAGTCGGGACGCGCCGTAGTCGGCGGAACGGACGCCGCGATCGTCGTCCTGCTCCGCTCCACGCCGGCGTCGCGCTCGCTGGTGTCGTTTCTCGCGACGGCGCGGGCGGCGTCGGTCTGGGTCAAGCGCGGCAGCTTCACCTCGCCCAACCGGCGGGTCTCGTCGAAGCTCTACGACGACGCGATCCGGCGGCACGTCGCCACCGCTCTCGCCCGGGCCCAGACGTTCCGCTGGGACCTCTCGGAGCTCCAGCCGACCGCGTTCGCACAGGTCGAGCCGAGGATCTTCCAGGACTTCCTGCGCAACCCGGGCAACGTGAACCTGACGGCGGCCGCGCTCGAGCGCGCCGCGGCGCAGGCGTACAAGCGATGACAGAGCGGGTCGCGGTGGTCGGCGGAGGCCTGGGTGGCCTCGTCGCGTTCGCGACCCTGAGGCACGTCGGCGTCGACCACGTGACCGTGTTCGGGACGGACAGCGACCCGGCGGCCGTCTGGCGCGAGCGGGCCGCGGCGATCCGGCAGCGGTTCATGCGCTCGGAGTCGAACGGGCACGTCGCGCCCGCGTCCTTTCCGGGGCTCGCGGTGCGCGCGGCGCTGCGCAGCGGCTCGCCCGTGCCGCTGCTGCTCAGCGTGACGGATCGCTACAACCCGCCGGTCGAGGACTTCCTCGCGCACGTCGGCGAGGTGCGCGCACGCACGGGCTGGGACGACGCGATCGTGCGCGCGCGCGTCAACCGGGTCTCCGCGGTCGACGGCGGCTTCGACGTCGACGGACGTGGCGTCTTCCGCCACGTCCTGATCGCGCCGGGCCATCCCGGCCTGGCTCGGCCGGAGGAGCTCGCGGCGGATCCGCGCGCGGTCCACGCCTACGAGCCGCACGACTACGCAAAGGACGTGGAGGTCGTCGGCGCGGGCATGGCGGCCGCGACCGAGTGGCTGAACGCGCTCGACGCCGGGGCGACCGTGACCTCGGTCAGGCGGCGCGAGCCCGAGCGGCGGCCCTTGAACCTGTCGCGGACTCTCTTCTCCCGGCGCGGCCTCGCCGGGTTCCATCGGGCCCCGCCGGCCGAGCGGATCGGCCTCTTGCGCCGCTACTCCGCGCCGTCCTATCCGTCCGGCCGCCGCTGGGACGAGCCACTCGAGCGTGCCGCGGCCGAGGGGCGCTTCCGCGTCTCCGCCGAGCTGAA
>JAWVDL010000248.1:0-3009 GCA_033857355.1 Gaiellaceae bacterium
AGGCGTTCGAGGAGGATGCTACGGCCGGGCACGACGGCGAGTTCGATCCCGACGAGGATCCGCTGCTCGACAAGGCGATCGAGATCGTCGTCCAGACCCAGACGGCGTCCGTCTCGCTCATCCAGCGCCGCCTCCGCGTCGGCTACACGCGGGCGGGACGCCTGATCGACATGCTCGAGCGGCGCGGGATCATCTCCGGCTACGAGGGCTCGAAACCGAGGCGTGTTCTCGTCGACGAGCACCAGCTCGAGCGCGTGACCGCCGGCTGAGCCGCGCGCCGTTGGAACACACCGCAACTTCGGCGTAGGATCGGCGTCGAAGCTTGAGCTGAAGTTTTTTCCAAGAGGAGGGATTCGTTTTGAGATGGACCAGATTCGCGCTCGTTGGAGCGCTTACGACCCTGGCGCTGACGGTCGTCGTCGCTAGTGGCTTTGCCCGCAGTGACCAGTCGACCAAGATGGCTCTGGTCACCGACATCGGCGGGCTGAACGACAAGAGCTTCAACCAGGCGGCCAACGCAGGTCGGCTGAAGGTGCAGTCCAAGCTCGGTGTCCCGACACGTGTGTTCATCACGCAGTCGGCGAACGACAGGACGCCGAACCTGCAGGCGGCCGCACAGGCGGGCTACAACCTCGTCTTCGCGACCGGCTTCTTCATGGGCGACTCGCTCGACAAGGTCGCGCCGAAGTTCACGAACACGAAGTTCGCGGGCATCGACGTGTCGGTCTCGAGCATCCCGTCCAAGGCCCCGAACGTCCGCGGCATCCAGTTCAAGGAGCAGGAGGCCGGGTACCTGGCGGGCTACATCGCAGGGCTCACCGTCAAGCAGCAGAAGGGCCCGCAGGTCGTCAGTGCCATCGGCGCGAACACCGTTCCCCCGATCGTCCGCTACATGGGCGGGTACCGGGCCGGGGCGAAGCGTGCGAACCCGAAGATCACGGTGATCCTCTCGTACGCGAACGATCCGACCTTCTCGGACCAGGCGAAGTGCAAGGAGACCGCGCTCAACCAGATCCAGAAGAAGACGCAGGTGATCTTCGCGGTCGCCGGCGGGTGTGGGCTCGGCGCGCTGAACGCCGCGAAGGAGGCCAAGCTCTGGGGAATCGGCGTCGACGTCGACCAGGGCTACCTCGGCAGCTTCATGCTGACGAGCGCCTTGAAGGACGTCGCTGCGGCCGTGTACCTCACGACCAAGGAGTTCAAGGCGAACCCGTCCGGCTTCAAGGGCGGCTTCGACAAGATCTTCAACGTCAAGAACGGCGGCATCGGCTACGGCAAGGTCAGCACGAAGCTCAAGAATCGTGCCGCGATCATCAAGAAGACGAACGCGATCAAGAAGCTGATCGCCTCCGGCAAGATCAAGCCCCCGGCGAAGTAGCCAAGGGCAGCCGGTTTGCGAGGGGCAGGCGTCGAGCCTGCCCCTCGCCTTAGAATCGCCCCGTGGCCGACGTACCCGTCCTCGAGCTGCGGTCGATCACCAAGCGGTTCCCGGGCGTCGTCGCGAACGACCACGTCGACCTGGCCCTCGAGCGCGGCGAGGTGCACGCGCTGCTCGGCGAGAACGGCGCCGGCAAATCCACGTTGATGAACGTCGTGTACGGCCTGTACCGGCCGGACGAGGGCGAGATCCGCATCGACGGGAAGGCGGTCTCGATCGGCTCGGCGCGCGAGGCGATCAGGCAGGGAATCGGGATGGTGCACCAGCACTTCATGCTGATCCCCGTCATGACGGTCGCGGAGAACATCGTGCTGGCGAGCGAGCCCACGCACGGGGGTGTCCTGCTCGACTACGACGAGGCCGTACGCCAGGTGCGCGCGCTCTCGGAGCAGTTCGGCCTCGAGGTCGACCCCGAGGCGCACGTCCAGGACATCGGCGTGGGACAGGAGCAGCGAGTCGAGATCCTGAAAGCGCTCTACCGCGGCGCGCACATCCTCATCCTCGACGAGCCGACCGCAGTGCTCACGCCGCACGAGGCCCTGGAGCTGTTCGAGATCATCCGCGGTCTCAAGGAGCAGGGCAAGACGATCGTCTTCATCACCCACAAGCTCAAAGAGGTACTGGAGGTCGCCGACCGGATCACCGTCCTGCGGCGCGGGAAGAAGATCGAGACGGTCGCGCGCGCGGGGGCCGACGAGGCGGGACTCGCCCGGCTGATGGTCGGCCGCGAGGTCCTGCTGCGCGTGGAGAAGAAGCCCAGCGACCCCGGGGAGCCGTTGCTCGAGGTCCGCGACCTGCACGTCCTCGACAGTCGCGGCCTCGAGGCCGTGCGCGGCGTCTCGTTCCAGGCACGAGAGGGCGAGATCGTCGGAATCGCGGGTGTGGACGGCAACGGCCAGACCGAGCTGATCGACGCGCTCGCGGGCCTGCGCCGCGCTCAGTCCGGCGAGGTGCTGATCAGGGGCGAGGAGGTGCTCGGCGAGGCTCCGAGCGAAGTCCTCGACCGGGGGCTCGGGCACATTCCGGAGGATCGACAGCGTCGCGGGCTGGTGCTCGAGTTCAGCCTTGCCGAGAATCTGGCGCTGCACGACTACGACCACTCGCCGATCTCGCGCGTGGGATGGCTCTTCCCACGTCGCATGATCGAGCGCGCCCGCCGGCTGCTTCAGGACTTCGACGTCCGCGGCGGTGGGCCGAACACACGGGCGGCAGCGCTTTCCGGCGGGAATCAGCAGAAGGTCGTGATCGCGCGGGAGGTTGCGCGTGACCCGAGCGTCCTCATCGCCGCACAGCCGACACGAGGGCTCGACGTGGGCGCGATCGAATACGTGCACCGCCGGCTCGTCGAGGCGCGCGACGAGCGCAAGGCGGTCCTGCTGGTGTCGCTCGAGCTCGACGAAATCCTTTCGCTCTCCGACCGGATCCTCGTCATCTACGAGGGCAGCCTCGTCGCCGAGTACGGCCCCGACGTGAGCGAGGAAGAGCTCGGGATCGCGATGACCGGCGGCGGCCGCAAGCAGGAGGCGGTCGCCTGAGCGCCGACGAGCCGAAAGGGCCGGCCGAGCCGGTAG
>JAWVDL010000249.1:0-2897 GCA_033857355.1 Gaiellaceae bacterium
GGCTCTCGGGGTCGAGATGCGGGCCCGGGAAGACGAGCTTCGTCCCCAGCATCGCGGCCAAATAGGGATAGCCCCAGGCGTTCGCGTGGAACATCGGCACGACCGGGAGCAGCGAGTCCTCCTCGGAAATGCGCCTGCCGAGGGGGGACGTCGTCGCGACTCCCAGCGCGTGGAGGATCGTCGAGCGATGCGAATAGACCACGCCCTTCGGCCGGCCGGTCGTTCCGCTCGTGTAGCACATGGCTGCGGCCTGGCGCTCGTCGAGCTCGGGCTCTTTCCACGCGGACTCGTCGGCCCCGGCGATCAACTCCTCGTAGGAGTCCTCGACGACGAGCACATGCTCGATGTCGGTCTCGTCCTTGAACTGCTCGAGGAGCGGGACGAGCGACTTGTCGACGATCACGGCCTTGTCGCCGCCGTGCTTTGCGATGTAGCCGATGTCGCTCGGGTGCAGGCGCAGGTTCAGCGTGTGGAGGACGAACCCGCCGCAGGGGATCCCGAAGTAGGCCTCGAGGTGCTGGTAGTGGTTCCAACAGAGCGTTCCGACCCGGTCGCCGGGCTCGAGGCCGAGCTCGGCCAGGCCGACCGCGAGCTGCTTCGCGCGGCGCGCCATGTCGGCGTACGTGTAGCGGTGGAAGCTCTTGTCCGGGAGGCGCGTGACGACTTCCCGCCCGCCGAAGAACGTCTCGGCCCGTCGCAGCAGCGGCGGCAGGGTCAGCTGGAAGTCCATCATCAGCCCGTCCATCGGCTCTCCTTGCTCGCAGGTGTCCGGATCGTCGCGGAATTGCCTGCGCGCGGCAAGCTATGAGCGGAGCAGCAGGCGCTCGTACGCGCGGTCGCGCGCGCGGGTCGGGAGGCGCTCGATGGCCGCGCGGATCCTCGCGTCGCGCCCGACCACGTAGCGCGCGCGTGGCCGGTCCGAGGTGAGGGCGCGCTCGACGACTGCCGCCACGCGCTCGGCAGGCTCGGCTCGCCGGCCCGCGGCCGCGGCGGCGCGGCGGAAGGAGTCGAGGCGCTGCTGGTAGAGCGGCGCCGAAGCGGACGGGTTCCTGGACTGGATCTCGTCCGCGATCGCGGCTCCTTTGGTCCAGATCGGCGTCGCGATCGTGGCCGGCTCGACGATCGAGACGTGGATCGACCACGGCGAGAGCTCGACGCGGAGCGAGTCGGCGATCGCCTCCAGCGCGTGCTTCGAGGCCGCATACGCGCCGAGGAAAGGCAGGGCGCTACGACCGGCGATCGAACCGACGAAGACGGTGCGGCCCCGCGCGCGGCGGAGGTGCGGGAGAAACGCCTGTGTGACGGCGACCTGGCCCAGGACGTTGACCTCGAGCTGGCGGCGGAGCTCGTCGAGCGGGATCAGCTCGAGCGGCGAGGCGATGGCGATGCCGGCGTTGTTGACGAGCGCGTGCAACTCGTCGGTCGCCGCAGCAGCGGCGGCGATCTGCTCTGCGTCCGTGACGTCGAGGACGAGTTCCTGCGTCCCTTCAGGCGCATCGCCCGACGTCCGTACGCCGGCCAAAACGCGCCAGCCGGAGCGAGCCAAGCGCCGAGCCGTCGCCTCCCCGATCCCCGACGAAGCCCCGGTGACGAGCACAACTCGGGGACTTTGTGGCTCTGAGCCACTATCTCGTGAATCGTCACGATCTCGCGCGGAAGTCGTCACACGTCCCCGCTTGTTCGGGCGGTTCGTCGAGTCGCGGCGCAGCTGAAACCGAGTTTGTGGCTCAGAGCCACAAACTCAGTCGAGGAGCGCCGCGGCGACCACCGCGCGATGCGCGGAGGCGTGTCCCGCAAAGGCCTGGATCGCCAGCGCGCGCTTGTAGTACGTGTGCAGGACGTGCTCCCAGCTGAAGCCGATTCCGCCATGCACCTGGATGGCGCGCTCGCACGCGAGGACCGCCACGTCTCCCGCGTAGCTCTTCGCCGCTGCCACCGCGACGGGAGCCTGGTCGTCGCCCTGGTCGACCGTCCACGCCGCCCAGTACGCGAGCGACCGCGCGAGCTCGGTGTCGACGTACGTGTCGACGAGCTGGTGCGAGACCGCCTGGTAGACGCCGATCGGCCGCCCGAACTGCTCGCGCGACTTGGCGTACTCGACCGAGAGCTCGAGCACCTTCGCCGCGATCCCGACGGCCTCGAGCGCGAGCGTCGCGAGCTGCTCCTCGCGTGGCCGCTCCGCGTCGAAGAACGACTCTCCCTGCCCCGCGCGGCCGAGCTCCTCGAACAGGACGGCCTGGTCGAGGAAGCCGAGCTCGCTCCCGAGCTCCTCGCGCGTCCACGGCGCCCCGCCGTTCGCGAGCGCGTCGCGCGCCTCCCGCCGCAGCAGCTCCTGCTCCTCGGTGAACGCGAACTGCATCAGCGGCTCCTCGGCAGCCCGAGCACGCGCTCGGCAATGATGTTGCGGAGGACCTCCGACGTCCCGGCCTCGATCGTGTTCCCGCGGCTGCGGAGCTGCTGATAGCCCCAGTAGCCGTCGTCCTCGCCGTCCAGCATCTCCATCGCCAGCTTCGTCAGGCGCTGGTTCTGCTCCGACCAGTGCAGCTTCGAGACGGAGCCCTCGGGCCCCGGGATTCCCGTCTGCATCAGCTTGGTCAGCGAGCGGTAGTTCGAGAACTTGAGCGCCTGCAGCTCGATCCACTCGGTCGCCACGCGGTCGCGGATCAGCGGATCGTCGCGCCGCCGCTCCTTCGTCAGCTCGAGGAGCCGGCCGACCTGCGCTTCGAGGACGCCGCCGAGCGCGAAGCCAAGCGTTCCGCGCTCGTGGAGAAGGGTCGTCATCGCGACCTGCCAGCCGCCGCCGACCTCGCCGACCAGGTTCTCTCGGGGCACCTCGACGTCCGAGAGGAAGATCTCGTTGAACTCGGCCTCGCCGGTGATCTGGCGGAGGGGCCGCA
>JAWVDL010000250.1:0-12836 GCA_033857355.1 Gaiellaceae bacterium
GCGCCGCTCGACATGCGCATGGATCCGTCCGCGGAGATCTCCGCGCGCGAGCTCGTGAACGACTCGAGCGAGCGCGACCTGCAGACGATCTTCCGCCGCTACGGGGAGGAGCGCTATGCGCGCCAGATCGCGAAGGCGATCGTCCGACGCCGCCGCCAGGAGCCGTTCGAGCGCACCGCCGACCTCGTCGAGACGATCAGGGCAGCGATCCCGGCGCCTGCGCGGTTCGGGGAGGGACACCCGGCGAAGCGCGTGTTCCAGGCGCTGCGAATCGCCGTCAACGACGAGCTCGGGGCGCTGGAGGTCGCGCTCCCCGCCGCATTCTCGATGCTGCGCCCGGGCGGGCGACTCGCCGTGATCAGCTTCCACTCGCTCGAGGACCGGATCGTCAAGCATTTCCTCCGGGAGGAGGAGCGCGGCTGTGTCTGCCCGCCGGACTTCCCGGTCTGCGTGTGCGGGCGGGAGCCGAAGCTGCGCGCCCTCAACCGCCGGCCGATCAAGGCGGGAGCCGCCGAGCTCGCTGCCAACCCACGCGCCGCCTCCGGGCGACTCCGAGCGGCGGTGAAGTCATAGCCGCTCTGGCCGGATCCGCCGCACCTGCGGTTCGTCCACGCCGTGCGCCCGCGCCGAGGCCGGTCGTCCCGAGCCGGCGCACGCGCCGGCAACCGCGGGTCGCGGGGAGCGTCCTCTGGATCGCCGGCGTGGCCGTGCTCCTCGCGGGAGTCGTCGCCCTCAACGTCGCAGTCCTGCGCCTGAACATGCAGCTCGACCGCCTCGGACGCGAGCGGACGCAGCTCCGGGCGGAGAACGCGACGCTCTCGTCGCAGCTCTCGAGCGCCGCCGCAGCGCCGAAGATCCAGGCGCTCGCCCAAGTGCGTCTGGGCGTCGTGCCGGCCGCGGTGGACAAGGTCACCTACCTCGATCTCAGCAGGTAGAGGCCGGGTTGGCGCCCAAGGCCGTCAACCGCCGGATCCGCCTTCTCCTCGCCGTCTTCGCGCTCGCCTTCGCCGGAACGCTCATGCGCGCCGTGTGGCTCCAGGGTGTCCGCGCAGCCTCGCTGTCGAAGCTCGCGACCAGCCAGCACGTCGCGACGACCGTCGTCCCGGCCGGACGCGGCACGATCTTCGACCGCAACGGCGAGCCGCTCGCGATCGGCGAGCAGGCCACGACGGTCTACGCCGATCCGACGCAGATCCGCAACCCGCGCGCGGTTGCGATCGCGGCGGCGCGCGTGCTCCACCTGAGCCCGGACACGCTGTACGCGCAGCTTTCCGATCGCTCGAAGAGCTTCGTGTACGTCGAGCGCAAGGCGGACCCGATTCCTGCCGCCGCCCTCGAGCGCAAGGGCCTCATCGGCCTCCACTTCTATCCGGAGGAGCGGCGGTCGTATCCGCAGCAGACGGTCGCGGCGCAGGCGCTCGGCTTCGCCGGCGTCGACAACCGCGGGCTCGCGGGGCTCGAGTTCGCGCTCGACCGCGACCTCGCCGGGAAGCCCGGAGCCGAGACGATGATCACCGACCCGGCGGGTCGCGCGATCGACGTCGTCCGCGAACGACCTGCCGTTCAGGGACGTGACGCGTTCCTGACCCTGGACGGGACGCTCCAGAGCAACGCGGAACAGGTCCTGCGCGAGACGGTCCGCAAGTGGGGCGCGCGCTCGGGCACCGCAGTCGTCCTCGATCCGCGAAACGGCAACGTGCTCGCGATGGCGACGCAGCCGGGCTTCGACGCAAACCGCTTCGGCGAGGCCTCGCGCGACCTGCAGCGCAACCGGGCCGTGACCGATACGTACGAGCCAGGGTCGACGTTCAAGCTCGTGACCGTGGCCGGCGCACTCTCGGAAGGAGTCGTCACGCCCGACACGTCCTTCACGCTGCCGTACTCGCTCCAGATCGCGGACCGCGTCGTCCACGACGCCGAGCCGCGGGGCACCGAGCGGATGACGGTCGCGCAGATCCTGTCGCGCTCCTCGAACATCGGCGCGATCACGATCGCCCGCGAGAAGCTCGGCTCCGCGCGGCTCGCCGACTGGATCTCGCGCTTCGGGTTCGGGCACAAGACCGGGATCGGCTTCCCCGACGAGAGCGGCGGGATCGTGCTCCCGCTCGACCGCTGGTCGGGCTCGACGATCGGGAACGTCCCGATCGGCCAGGGCATCGCGGTGACGCCGATTCAGATGGCCGCGGCGTATGCGTCGATCGCGAACCGCGGGGTCTGGGTGCAGCCGCACATCGTCGACCACATCACCGGCCGGGGCCGCCCGACGCTCCGGCACAAGCGGATCGTCGCGCCCGACATCGCACAGTCGCTCGTCACGATGCTCGAGGGCGTCGTCGCCGAGGGCGGCACGGGAACGCTGGCCGCGATCGACGGCTACCAGGTCGCGGGCAAGACCGGTACCGCACAGAAGCCGGGGCCGAACGGGTACACGACCGGGAAATACGTGGCCTCCTTCGTCGGGTTCGTCCCGGCCTCGGCACCGAGGCTCGTCGTGCTCGTGACGATCGACGAGCCGAAGGGCGCGATCTTCGGCGGCGTCGTCGCCGCGCCCGCATTCCAGGCGATCGCACGGTTCGGGCTGCAGTATCTGGAGGTCCCCCCGGACGCACGCCGGTAGGCTCGGCGGGCGATGAGGCTCGACGAAGCCATCGCCGCCCTCGAACCCCGCGAGATCGTCTCCGGGGGCGGTCCCGTCGAGCTGGCCGATCTCGCGTACGACGTGCGCCAGGTGTCGCCTGGTGCGCTCTTCTTCTGCGTGCCCGGGGCGAAAGCGGACGGGCACGACTTCGCGCCCGAGGCTGTCGAGCGTGGTGCCGCCGCTGCGGTCGTCGAGCGGGTGCTCGAGATCGGCGTTCCGCAGCTCGTCGTCCCCGACTCGCGTGCCGCGATGGCCGTCGTCGCCGACGCGTTCTTCGGCTTCCCGACGCGGGAGCTGACCGTTGCGGCCGTGACCGGGACGAATGGGAAGACGACGACCGCGCATCTCATGCTCTCGATCCTCGAAGCGGCAGGCAAGCGTCCCGGGCTGCTCGGCAACATCGAGCGCCGCGTCGGCGCCGAGCGCAGGCCCGCTGTGCTGAACACCCCCGAGGCGATCGACCTCCAGCGTCTCTTCCGCGAGATGCTCGATTCCGGCAACGAGAGCGTCGCGATGGAAGCGTCGTCACATGCATCCGCGCTCCACAGGCTCGACCGCACGCGCTTCGCCGTCCTCGTCTTCACGAACCTGACCCAGGATCACCTCGACTTCCACGGCTCGATGGAGGACTACTTCGAAGCGAAGCGCCGGCTCTTCGCCCAGGCCGACGCGGCCGCCGTCAACGTCGGCGACGAGTACGGGCGGCGCCTGGCCGACGAGCTTCCCGACGCGCTCACCTTCGGAATCACCGGGGACCCCGCGATCGCGCCGGAGTCCCTGGAAGGTGTCGACCTGAAGCTCCGCGGCGGGTTCAACGTCGAAAACGCGCTGGGTGCGCTCGCGGCCGGAAGGCTCCTCGGC
Organism: Gaiellaceae bacterium; assembly: GCA_033857355.1. Classification (GTDB taxonomy): domain Bacteria; phylum Actinomycetota; class Thermoleophilia; order Gaiellales; family Gaiellaceae; genus UBA5186. The sequence continues at coordinate 3,500 of JAWVDL010000250.1, forward strand.
ATCGACGATCAGACGATCCGCCGCGGCATCGAGGCGCTCGAAGTCGTGCCGGGCCGCTTCGAGCCCGTCGAGGCAGGCCAGCCGTTCCAGGTCATCGTCGACTTCGCGCACACGCCCGACTCGCTGGAGCGCGTCCTGCGCGCGGCACGAGAGCTCACCGAAGGCCGCGTGATCTGCGTGTTCGGCGCAGGCGGCGACCGCGACCGCTCGAAGCGTCCGAAGATGGGGCGGGCCGTGGCCGACGGAGCCGATGTCGTCGTAGTCACCTCCGACAATCCGCGCACGGAGGATCCGATCGCGATCATCGAGGACATTGTCGAGGGGACGGGGCCCGGCGCCGAGGTCGAGCCGGACCGGGCGCTCGCCATCGAGCGGGCGCTACGGCTCGCGCATGAGGGAGACGTCGTCGTGATCGCCGGGCTCTCGCCGGAGCAAGGGCGTCACATCGGCGCCGAGAGCTTTCCGTGGGACGACCGCGAGGTCGCCCGCGACGCGCTGCGCCGCATCGGGGCCGCTGCATGATCCCGCTCGAGCTCGACGCGATCGAAGCGCTCGGCCTCGGCTCGCTGGAGCGCATGGGCCCGATTCACGTGAGCGGCGTCCAGGTCGACTCTCGCCGGATCGCTCCGGGCGACCTGTTCGTCGTCGTCGGCGACGGTGCGCAGTACATCGAGGACGCGCGCGATCGGAGGGCGGCCGCCCTTCTGGTCCCGGACGACGCGTTTGGCGCGCTGGAGGCGATCGGCAGGCTCGTCCGCGACCGCAGCCGGGCGCGTTTTGTCGGCATCACCGGGTCGATGGGCAAGACGTCCACGAAGGACATCCTCGCCGCCCTCGTCCGCCCGCACGCTCGCGTGGTCGCGGCCGAGCGGAGCTACAACAACGAGATCGGCGTCCCGCTCACGCTCTGCCGTCTCGAGGCGGACACCGAGATCTGCATCCTCGAGCTCGCCATGCGTGGCCTCGGCCAGATTGCGGAGCTGGCGGCGCTGACGCGGCCCGACGTGGGCGTGATCACGACCATTGCCCCCGTCCACCTGGAGAAGCTCGGCTCGCTCGCGCGGATCGCGGAGGCGAAGGCGGAGCTCATTCATGCGTTGCCGCCCGGCGGAACGGCCGTCGTCCCGGCGGACGCCGGCGAGCTCACGCCGCATCTCATCCGCGAGGACGTTCGCGTGCTGCGCGTGGGGGAGGGCGGCGAGGTCGTCCTGCGCAGGTACGAACCGATGGGCGAGCGCGCACGTCTCGACGCGGAGGTGGCCGGCGAGCACGTGGCCTTGCAGCTGCCGTTCAACATCCGCCACCAGGCCGGCAACGTGCTGCTCGCGCTGGCTGCGTACCACGCGCTCGACCTCCCGCTCGGCCGGGTCCAGGACGGCGCCGACGAGATCGCCTTCTCCCTCTGGCGCGGCGAGGAGCTGCCGCTGCCCGGCGGAGGGTTCCTCATCAACGACGTGTGGAATGCGAACCCGCTCTCCATGCGCGCCGCGCTGGGCCATCTGGCGCAGCGCGCGGGCGACCGTCGGCGTGTCGCGGTGCTGGGCGAGATGGCCGAGCTCGGCCCGGGCGCGCCCGCCTATCACGCCGAGGTGGGAGAGGCGGCCGCCGAGGCCGGAATCGACGCGCTCTTGGCGATCGGGCCGCTGGCGCTCGGCTACCTCGAGGGGGCGGCGGGGCGGGTGCCAGGCACGAGACATGTCGAAACGCTCGATCAGGCGCTCAGCGCACTCCAGGCGTTCCTCGAGCCGGGCGACGCCGTGCTGGTCAAGGGTGCTCGCGCACTCGGGCTCGAAGCGATCGCCGAAACGCTCGCGGGCGCGGCCGCCTGATGGTCCGAGTTCTCGTTGCCGGGATCATCGCCATGGTCGTCTCGATCGTCGTCGGCCCGAAGTTCATCGAGTTCCTGCGCCGCAACGAGTTCGGCCAGCACATCCGCGAGGAAGGCCCGGAGCGCCACGCGGACAAGCAGGGGACGCCGACGATGGGCGGACTCCTGGTGGTCGTCACGGCGACGCTCTCGTTCCTGGCGGTCAGCAAGTACACGGTTCCGGGCCTCGCCGTCCTGTTCACGGCTCTGGCCTGTGGCGCGATCGGCTTCATCGACGACTTCATCAAGCTCACGCACCGGCGCTCGCTCGGCCTCTCGGGGCGCTGGAAGCTCGTGCTCCTAGGGCTCGTGACGGTGGGAGTCTCGTTGGCCGCCCAGCATCAGCAGCTCCCGACGGCGATGAAGATCCCGATCGTCCACTACGACCTTCAGCTCTCGTATGCGTGGTACGGCCTGCTCTTCTTCGTCATCGCGGGCGCGACGAACGGGGTCAACCTGACGGACGGGCTCGACGGGCTCGCGGCCGGGACGGGGATCATCGCGCTGCTCGCGTTCACGCTGATCAACGTCGTCGCGTTCATCCGCCTGCGCTTCGACACCAAGCTGGACATGGCGATCGCGGGTGCCGCGCTGATCGGAGCGCTGGTCGGATTCCTCTGGTACAACGCGTTCCCCGCGGAGGTGTTCATGGGGGACACCGGGGCGATGGCGATCGGCGGGGCCCTGGCGGCGCTGGCGATCTTCACGCAGACGACCTTCCTGCTGCTGCTGATCGGCGGCATTTTCCTGATCGAGGCGCTGTCCGTGATCGTCCAGGTGTTCACGTTCAAGTACCTGGGCCGGCGCGTGTTCCTGATGGCACCGATCCACCATCACTTCGAGATGAAAGCCTGGTCGGAGACCAAGATCATGGTGCGCTTCTGGATCGTGACCGCGATCCTCTGCGCGACCGGGTTTGCGCTGTACTACCGCGACTTTCTCTTCTTCAAGCGGTGAGCGCGGCGAGCGCTTTTCGGCACCAAATCGGCACAGACATGCGCGATTTGCAGCGCTATCGTGTTCCCAGGGGTCGCGGGGGACCCCTTGGGGGGCGTTGGGGGAGCGCATGAGCGGCGCCGCGCCGGAGTTGCCTTCGCGCGCGCTCGTGCTCGGGCTCGCGCGGTCGGGCCAGGCGGCGGCGCGGGCACTCGCGGGGCGAGGCGTCGGTGTGCTGGCCGTCGATCGGAACGAACAGCTCGACGTGGGCGACCTCGTCGAGGCCGGCGTCGAGATCCGGCTTGGGGAAGTCGGCGAGGAAGCGCTCGACGACGTCGAGCTCGTGGTGAAGAGCCCGGGCGTCCCTGCGGACGCTCCGCTCGTGCGTGCGGCGCGGGCGCGCGGGATCCCGATCTGGAGCGAGGTGGAGCTCGGCTACCGGCTGCTGCGGCCGCGCCCCTTCATCGGCGTCACCGGCACGAAGGGCAAGACCACCACGACCGAGTTGATCGGCGCGATGCTGGCCGCCGCCGGCCGGCCCGTCGAAGTGACGGGCAATGTCGCCTCTCCCGGTTCGCGCCGGGTGCCGATCACCGCGCTCGATCCGCCGCGGGACGCCTGGATCGTGGCCGAGCTCTCGTCTTTCCAACTCGAGGACGTGCACGAGCTCGAGCTCGAAGTGGCCGTGCTGCTGAACCTCGAGCCCGACCACCTGGATCGTCATGGGACATTCGAGAGCTACCGCGACGCCAAGCTCCGGATCTTCGAGCGAGCCCGCCACAAGGTCGCGCCACGTGGGTTCGGGATCGAGGGCGCGATCGAGTTCGCGGGGGACGACCCTTTGCCGGCCGAGCCGTGGATCCCGGGCGCGCACAATCGGGCCAATGCGGCCGCCGCGACTGCGGCGGCGCGAGCGGTCGGCTGCCCCGACGAGGCGATCGCTCAAGCGCTCGAGCAGTTCACGGGCGTGCCACACCGGCTGGAGCTGATCCGCGAGCGCCGTGGGGTTCGGTGGGTCAACGACTCGATCGCCACGAACACGCTCGCCGTGCGGCACGGGATCGCCGCCTACGACGCGCCGGTGCGGCTGATCCTCGGCGGGCGAGCCAAAGGCGAGGACTACGCGGCGTTCGCGCGAGAACTGCCCGCGCGCGTCTCGTCGATCTACCTCGTCGGCGAGGCCACCGACGAGCTCGCGGCGGTGCTCGCCGCGGCAGGGCGCGAGTTCACGCGGGCCGGCACGATCGCCGGCGCGGTCGAGCTAGCCGCCCGCGCCGCGAAACAAGGCGACGTCGTCCTCCTCTCGCCTGCCTGCGCGAGCTACGACCAGTACGCGAACTTCGAGGAACGCGGCGAGGACTTCCGCAGGCTGGTGCAGAACTTGCCTGAGTGAAGAAAGGGCAGCTCGAGTACCACATCCTGATTCTCGTCACGCTCGCGCTGGTCGCGTTCGGGTTGGTGATGGTCTACAGCGCGACCTCGGCGAAGGCAGCGATCGGAAACGGGAACCCCATGTCGTACCTCGAGCGGCAGGGCATCTACGCGCTGCTCGGGCTTGTCCTGCTCGCCGCCGCGTCGCGCTTCGACTACCGCCGGCTGCGCTCCCTGGCGCCCGCACTCGTGCTCGTCTCCCTCGGGCTCTGCCTTGCCGTGCTCGTCGTCGCGCAGCCGATCAACGGCGCGCGCCGCTGGCTGACCCTGGGCCCGGCGACCTTCCAGCCCTCCGAGCTGGCGAAGGTCGCGCTCGCCATCTGGGCCGCGGGCTATCTGTCGCGAAGGAAGCCACCGCGCACGCTCGCCGAGCTCGCCCGCCCGGTCGGCCTGCTCGTGGGGATCTTCTGCCTGCTGATCATCGCCGAGCCGGATCTCGGGACCGTGATCGCACTCGTCGTGATGCTTGCCGCGATCCTGGTCGTGGCGGGGACCCCGCTGCGCGTCCTCGGCGGCGGCTTCGGGATCGCGATGTCCCTTGGCCTCGCAGCGATCTGGTTCGCCCCGTACCGGCGCGCGCGCTTCTTCAGCTTCCTCCACCCCTGGCACGACGCGCAAGGGGCGGGCTTCCAGACCGTGCAGGCGATGATCGGGCTCGGCTCGGGCGGCCTCTTCGGCGTCGGCCTCGGGCAGGGCGTGACGAAGATCAACTACCTGCCCGAAGCCCATACGGACATGATCATGGCGGTGATCGGCGAGGAGCTCGGCCTCGTCGGGGTCACCGTGGTGATCCTCGCCTACGCGGCCTTCGCCTATGCGGGACTGAGGCTCGCGCTCGGGTGCAAGGATCCGTTCGGAAAGCGCCTCGCTGCAGGGCTCGTCGCCCTGATCTGCGGCCAGGCCGTGATCAACCTCGCGGCGGTTCTCGGGCTCGCTCCGCTGACCGGAATCCCGCTTCCGTTCGTGTCCTACGGCGGGTCGAGCCTCGTGATCGCGCTCGCGTCGGTGGGCATCCTCCTTAACATCGCCAGTGGTCATGCCGCGCCCGCGAGAGCTCAGGTGCCTGATCGCAGCCGGCGGGACGGCAGGACACGTGGCGCCCGCGCTCGCGGTGGCGGACGCCCTGCGCTCGCGGGGAGTGGCGGTGAGCTTCGCCGGGTCGCCGGATCGCGTCGAAGCTCGGCTCGTTCCTGAGGCGGGCTACGAGTTCGACTCGTTCAGGATCTCCGGGCTGCCACGGCGGCCGAGCGTCGCGCTCGCGCGGGCATTGCTGCTCGCGGGTGCGGCGCCGCGGGCGTGCGGCCGGATCCTCGCAACGCGGCGTCCGGATGTCGTCCTCGGCGGCGGCGGCTACGTGGCCGGGCCGATGGTCCTCGCCGCCGCGCGACGACGGATCCCGACGGCGCTGACGGAGGCCGACGCGCACCTTGGCCTGGCGAACCGGCTGGCCGCGCCGTTCGCCCGCCGCGTCTTCGTTTCGTTCCCGATCTCCGGTCGGGTCGGTCCCAAGTACGTCGTCACCGGCCGGCCGATACCGGCGAGCTCTCGCGCAGTCGAGCGTGGGGAGGCGCGTCGCCGGCTGGGACTGCCCGCCGACGGGCCGGTCGTGCTGGTCTTCGGCGGGAGCCAGGGCTCGCAGACGCTGAACGAGCTCGCGCTCGACGCCTGGGCCGAACAGGGCCCGGCCGTCCTGCACCTGTCGGGTGACAGGCACTGGCCGGAGCTGAGCTCACGGGTCTCGCGGCCCGAGTACAAGCTGTTGCCGTTCACGAACGACTTCGGGGCCGCACTCGGCGCCGCCGATCTCGTAGTGGCGCGAGCAGGCGGCTCGATCTGGGAGATCGCCGCCGCGGGGAAGCCCGCGATCGTCGTCCCGTTTCCGCACGCGACCGCCGACCACCAGACGGCGAACGCGCGCTACTTCGCCGGCGGAGTCGAGATCGTCGCGGATGCCGAGGCGGGCCGGCTCGTTCCCGGCTTGGTCGACGAGCTGCTGTCGGATCGCGAGCGGATGGACCGGATGACGGCCGAGATGCGGGCGCTGGCCCGGCCGGACGCGGCCGAGGCGGTCGCCGAGGGGGTGCTGGAGCTTGTCGCGGCTCGCGGGTAGGCGGCTCTGGTTCGTCGGGATCGGCGGAGCGGGGCTGTCCGGCTACGCGGCGGTCGCCCGTGCGTGGGGGGCAGAGGTCGGCGGCTGGGATCGCGTCGAGACGCCGTATCTCCGGCAACTCGAAGGCGTCGAGATCCGCATCTCGCCCGAGCCCGAGGCGCCGGACGGGTGGGAAACGGTGGTGTCCACCGCCTATGCGGGTCAGGTCGGCGGGCGATCGCGCGCGGAGCTCCTCGGCGAGCTCGTCTCGCTGCAGCCGGCGATCGTGGTCGCCGGCGCGCACGGCAAGACGACCACGACGGGCATGATCGCGTTCGTCCTCGACCGGCTCGGCCGCGATCCGTCGTTCCTCGTCGGCGGTGACATCCCGCAGCTCGGCGGCAACGCGCGGGCGGGGGAAGGCTGGCTCGTCGTCGAGGGCGACGAGTCGGACCGGACGGTCGAGGCGCTCGAGCCCCAGATCGCCGTGGTCACGAACGTCGACCTCGACCATCACACGACGTTCGGCTCGCGCGCGGAGGTCGACGAGCTGTTCGCGCGCTGGCTCGCGCGCGCGCCGCATGCGGTTCGGGGGTGGGCGCTCGAGCCGGTCGCGTTCCCGCTGGCGGTGCCCGGCGAGCACAATCGGCGGAACGCCGCGACCGCGCTGGCCGCACTCGAGCTCGCCGGAGTCGCTCGCGCGGACGCCGAGCCGGTCCTCGCCGAGTTCGCCGGCGCCGGCCGCCGCCTCGAGACGCGGGGCCAGGCACGAGGCGTGACCGTGCTGGACACGTATGCGCACCACCCGGCCGAGATCGCGGCCGACTTGCAGGCGGTGCGCGAAACCGGGGACGGGCGGGTGCTCGTGCTCTTTCAGCCCCACCTGTACTCGCGGACCCGGCACCTGGCGCGTGAGTTCGGCGCAGCGCTCGCGACGGCGGATGCGGTCGCGGTCGCAGACGTCTATCCCGCCCGCGAGCAGCCGATCGACGGCGTCACCGGCAAGTTGATCGTGGACGCAGCGGCGGAAGCACGCCCTGGCTTCCCCCTTGCGTGGATGCCGGATCCGGCAGACGGCGCGCGCTGGCTTGCCGCCCGGGCTCGCCCGGGAGACACGGTTCTCACCGTCGGAGCCGGCGACGTCGATCGTGCCGCCGACATCGTGCTGGACGCGCTCGGATGACGATCGAGACCGGCGTAGTGCTGTCGCGGTTCACGACCCTCGGAACGGGCGGACCTGCGCGAGCATTCGCGCGGCCGGGATCCGTCGACGAGCTTCGCGAGGCCCTGGCCTGGGCTGCCGGAGAGGGACTCGACGCGGTTCCGGTCGGCCTCGGATCGAATCTGCTCGTGGCCGACGCAGGCGTCGAGGCACTCGTCCTCAAGCTGGCGGGAGAGCTTGCCGAGGTCGAGGTCGAGGGAACGATTCTGCGCGTGGGCGGCGGAACGGCAAACGCGGTCGCGCTCCACCGGGCGCGCGCCGCGGAGCTCGGAGGCTTCGAGTTCGCCTGTGCGATCCCGGGCACTGCAGGTGGGGGCGTCTGGATGAACGCCGGCGCGTACGGGGGCGATTTCGCGGGTGTCCTCGAGCGCGCGCTCGTCGTCGGCGGGGACCGCTCTGAGTGGCGAACTCCGGCGGAGCTCGGCCTCCGCTACCGGCACTCCGATCTGCAGACCGGCGAGGTCGTTGCGCAGGCCGAGCTTCGGCTCGAGCCCCGGCCGGGTGACCAGATCAAGGCCACGATCGCCGAGCTGCAGGCACAGCGGAAGGCGGCGCAGCCCACGAACAAGCGCACATTCGGCAGCGTGTTCAAGAACCCGGAACACGCGCTCTCCGCAGGCCGGATGCTCGAGGCGTGCGGGCTACGCGGACATCGCATCGGAGGGGCCCAGATCTCGCCGCGCCACGCGAACTTCATCGAGAACGCCGACGGGGCGCGCTCGGAGGATGCGATTGCGCTGATGGCGGAGGCTCGGCGGCGCGCCCGCGAGCAGTTCGGCGTCGTGCTCGAGCACGAAGTCCAGTTCCTCGGCGAGCTCGAGCTGCCGCCCCTGTAGGAGCGCGCGTCACCACGGCGAAGTGACCGTGGATGCCCGCGAGGTCCAAGCCAGCGCGCCCGCGTGCGCTCGCCCTGCCGCGGCCTGCCGCGCACGGAACCATGGATTCGCTGGCCCGGCTCGCACCTTCGGGACGCTCGCTGATCGTTGGCTTCGGGCTCATTGCTGTGGCCGCGGGCCTCTACGTCGGCGCGCGGACGACGAGCGTCTTCGCAGTCCGCACGGTCGAGGTGCGTGGGGCAGGGCCGGCCGACGCAGCGCGCATTCGACGCGCTCTCGCGCCGCTCGTGTGGCAGAGTCTGCTGGCGGTGGGCGGGGACGACGTCCAGGTTCGCGTGCTTCGACTCCCCGAGGTGGCGAGCGTCCGATTCGACCGCGCCTACCCGCACACCTTGAAGGTGACGGTCGTGCCCGAGCGTCCGGTCGTCGTCGTGAGGCGCGGCGCCGATTCCTGGCTCGTCTCCGGCCGCGGGCGGGTGCTTCGCAAGGTCGCGCGCGGCTCGGCTGCTCGGCTTCCCCGCGTGTGGGTGGGACGGGACACCGAGCTTGCCCGAGGCGCAACCGTGGACGCAACGGGTGGCGGGGCGGCGGCGCGCGCGCTGGCGGTCCTCCGTTCGGCGCGATTCGGCCGCTCGATCCGCACCGTGCAAACGGGAGAGACCGGACTGACCTTGTTCCTCCGCGACGGCGTGGAGCTTCGCTTCGGGGAGCCGGCCGACCTGCTGCTGAAGCTCGCGGTGGCTCGGAGGGCTTTGCCGTTCATCGCCCCGGGGTCGTATCTCGACGTCAGCGTGCCGCAACGCCCAGTTTCCGGATCAACCCTCAAGTCGAAGGTTCAGCCTTAGGGTTTACTGTGGCTATCGTCGTTGACAAGCGCGCCAACGGTCCGTACGCTCCAGCGGAAGGAGTGGCTCGGCGACCCCACGCTCCACTACAGCTTCAGGTCGAGCCAGGTT
>JAWVDL010000251.1:0-3126 GCA_033857355.1 Gaiellaceae bacterium
CTCCTGTACCTGCACGCGGCGCGGAGGTACGGCCGCCGGGCCGCGCTCCTCGGGCTGGTGCTCTACGCCTCGTCGGCGCTCGTCTTCGGCTTCTTCGTGGTCGTCAAGACGTTCGCCCTCGCGACACTGCTCCTGCTCGGCGCGTTCGTGCTGTTGAACGGCCGTGCGCGCTCGGCGCGTGCGGTCTTCGCAGCGGGAGTGCTGGCGGCCCTCGCTGTCGACGTCCGGCTGGTCTTCCTCGCCGCGGTGCCTGCACTCGCGGTCGCGACGCGGGACCGCATCGCTCCATTCGCCAGCGGCTTGCTCGCGGGGCTCCTGCCTTCGATCGTCGTCTTCGCGCTCGCGCCGCGGCAGTTCGTGTTCGACAACCTCGGCTATCACCTGGCCAAGGACTCCGGCGGCCTCGGCCACGAGCTGGCCCAGAAAGCGCGCACGATCGAGAACCTGGTGGGTTTGGGGAAGGCGGATCATCTCGCCGGCCTCCAGGTCGCCCTTTTGCTCGTCGCTGCGGCGAGCGCCGCCGTGCTCCTGCGGCGTCTGCCGCTCGCGCTCTGGATCGCCCTGCTGCTCGCGCTCGGCTGCCTCGCGCCGTCGCCCACGTACGCGCAGTACTTCTCGGTCGTCGTTCCCTTCGCGGTGCTCGGCGTGCTCCAGGCCTGGCCCGGACGCGTCCCGGTGGTGCTGGTTGCCGCGGCCGCCGCATACGCGCTCGCGGGGGCGCTGGACGTCGGCCGCCAGCGCGCCTGGGATCCCGTGCAGAAGCCGAGCATTGCCTCGGTGCAGGCTGTCGCGCGCGAGGTCCAGCGGTTGAGCCGGCCGAACGAGCGCGTGTTGTCGTCCTGGCCGGGCTATCTGTTCGGGACACGCGCTCGGGCCGAGCCGGACTACACGAATCACTTCGCGCCGGCTGCGGCGTCGAAGCTGTCGCCCGCCGAGGCGCGCCGCGATCTCGTCGCGTCGGAGGCAGAGCTCGAGGCGCGCATTCGCGCGGGCGGGCCGCGAATCGTCGTCTACCGCAACTGGCTCACGATCGAGCCGTTCGCGCGCTGGGACGAGGCCCTCAGGACCGGCGGCTACCGCCGCGTCGCCACCGTGGAGTCGGCCGGGATCTACCTGCGAGCGGGATAGGATCGTCGCCCGTGGCCGGCACGACCACCAAACGGCGCCGGCGGCTCGGGCTCCTCGCGATCCTCGCCCTCGCGTTCGCGACGGCCCTGCTGGTGCAGCCGTTCGGCTACAACCAGGGCGCTCACTATGCGCTCGTCCGCGCCCTCGCCGACGGCACTCCGCGAATCGACGCCTACCGCGATTTCAGCGGCGACATCGGCTACTACAAGGGGCACTACTACTCCAACAAGGCACCTGGGCTCGCATTCGTCACGCTGCCCGTGTACGAGGTCGCGCATGCGGTCGGGCTGCCGAGCGGGGTGCACGTTCTGTCCCTCTGGGGCGTGCTGTTGCCCGGCATCCTCCTGCTGCTCCTCGTCTGGCGGGTGGGGGATCGCGCGGAGCCCGGCTACGGGTTCGCGGCGGCGTTCACGCTCGGGATCGCGACGCTCGTGCTCCCCTTTCTCGGCATGTACTTCGCGCACATCCTCTCCGCGCTGCTCGGGTTCGCCGCGTTCGCCCTGCTCTGGTGGGAGAGAGACGGGCCCCGCCGCCTGTGGCTCGTCGCCGCCGCGGGGTTCCTCGCCGGCTTCGCGGTCGTCGTCGAGTACCCGCTGGCCCTTACCGCGGTCGTGCTCGGCTGCTACGCAATCTCGAGGAAGCCGGTCCTCGAGCGAGGGCTGGTCTGGACAGGAGGAGTCTTCGTCGGCTTGCTGCCCCTGCTGGCCTTCAACCGCTGGGCCTTCGGCTCGTTCACGCAGCTCTCGTATTCGCACCTCGTCGTGAGCAACAAGCCGGGCGGGCCTCCGATCGTGTACCAGCCGACGAAGCAGGCGTTCCAGCCACGGGTCGCCGTCGAGCTCCTGCTGTCCCCACGCGGGCTCCTGACGCTCGCGCCGATCGTCGCCGTCGGGATCGCGGGCGCGGTGTTCCTCTACCGCCGCCGCCGTGCGGAAGCGCTGACGATCGGTGCGATCGCGGGCCTGTTCCTGCTCTACAACACGGCCTTCATCTACTTCGGAGGATTCGGGCCGGGGCCGAGATACCTGATTCCCGCGCTGCCCTTCGCCGCGGTGGGGCTCGCCGCCGCCTACCGCCGCCTCCCCGTGACCACCCTGGCGCTGGCGGCGGTCTCGGCCGGCACGATGTTGCTCGCGACGGTCACCGAGCCGTTGCTGCCGAACAACGAAGGCCCCGGGATCCGGCGCTTCGGCGACGTCGCTCACCCGAGCCACTGGCTCGACCGGCTGCGGGACGGCAGCTTCACCGACACCGTCTTCGCTCACGCTGGGCTCGGGCACGGCTGGCTGTCCATCGGGCCCGTGCTCGTGGTCGTCGTGGCCGCGGTCGCGCTCGCCGCGGCCTCGTTAGGTCGGCTCGAGGTCGCACGCCGGGACGCCGAATGCGCTGCGGTCGCGTTCGCCGGCTGGCTCGTCGCCCTTCTGGCTGCGCCCGAGCTGCTGCATCACGATCGCTTCGAAGGCGGCGTCGCCGGCGTCTGGACGGTCGTCGCTTTGCTGTTCGCGCTGGTGCTCGCTTGCGTCGCGACGAGCCGTGGTGGCCCTGCGCGAGCGCTGCCGGCGGTCCTCCTTGTCGCGCTCCCGTTCCTGCGCGACCGGCCGGTCTGGGCGCTCGGAGTCGCCCTGCTCGCTCTCGCGCTGCTCGCGGCGCGGTCCCTGGCGCCCCGCAGGATGAAACCGGCCTAGGGCATGCCCGAGGGCAGCCGAGCGTTAAGGATGAACGACGGCGCTCGTCCGTCTGGTAGACACAGCAAGTCGGGAGATTCCCAAGGAGGAGAGAGATGGCTCTGCAGATTGGCGATACGGCACCGGACTTCGAGGCCGAGTCCACCGAAGGTCGGATCAGCTTCCACGACTGGATCGGCGACTCCTGGGCGGTGCTCTTCTCGCACCCCAAGGACTTCACCCCGGTCTGCACGACCGAGCTCGGCTACATGGCCAAGATCAAGCCCGAGTTCGACAAGCGGGGCGTCAAGATCATCGGCCTCTCGGTCGACCC
>JAWVDL010000252.1:0-5242 GCA_033857355.1 Gaiellaceae bacterium
GGATCTCCCGGCCGGCGAGCTGGTGGCCTACTGCGGCTCCGGCGTCACCGCGACGGTGGTCCTGCACCGGCTCGCGCTCGCAGGACGCGAGGGCAGGCTGTATCCCGGCTCCTGGAGCGAGTGGGAGCAGCGCAGCGACCTGCCCGTAGAGCAGAGCTAGGCTGCGGCGCCGGCGGTGGACGCGAAGCGCCCGAGGTAGGGCTGCCAGCGGTCCGGGATCTTCGGCGCCGCGAGCTGGATGAAGAGGACGGGAGCGGGAGGTCGCGGAGGCGAGGACAGCGTCATCGACGCCTCCTCGAGCAGGCGGTTGCCCTTCTTGTGATTGCACGGCGCGCAGGACGTGACGACGTTCTCCCAAACCGAGTCTCCGCCGCGCGAGCGCGGCACGACATGGTCGAGCGTGAGCCGCCCGGACATCGTCCCGCAGTAGACGCAGCGCCAGCCGTCGCGCGCGAAGAGCGCCCGCCGCGAGATCTTCCGCTGCACGGCCCGCGGGACGCGGACATACGTGACGAGCCGGATCACGTGCGGCCACGCGAAGCTGGTCGAGGACGAGCGCAGCGGCTGGTCGAGGCGCTCGATCACCTCGGCCTTCCCTTTGAAGACGAGCACGTGCGCCCGCCGAACCGTGCAAACGTTCAGCGGCTCGTAGCTCGCGTTCAGAACGAGAACCTGCTGCATCGTGGGCTGAAATCTAGCAACGGCGACTACTAGCAACTCCGGCCCACGGCATCGACTCGGCGATGCCGTCTCAGCGCGCGCGGTTCATCCGCGCGCGCGTCTGCGCTCCCTTACCGACCCGCTGGCCGTCAGCAACTCCGGCCGAGCGTCAGGGCGTAAGCCAGCTTGGGCCATTCCTGGAGTGCGCCGACGATCCACTGGCCCAGGGACGTCGAAGCTCCGACGCCCTTGACGTTGCCGTCGACGCAGCGCCGGAAATCCATCCGTGCCCGCAGCACGTGGTACCGCGAGGTCACCACGACGACGCGCTTCCAGCCCCGGCGCTTCATCAGGCGCGCGACGTAGCGCGCCTCGCCGCGGGTGCTGTACGGGCTCGGGTGGAAGCAGATGACCCGAAAGCTCGCGCCGCCGTGGCAGAGCCGGTTCGCGACCGGCCATCCGGGCACGGCCCCGTCGGAGATGACCATGACGGGCGCGACCCCACGCCGCATCAGCTCGAGCCCTTTCGGCAGCCGGTCGCGGCTGCCGGAGAGCACGACGACGACGTCTGCATGCCGTGGGTCGTCCTCCGGCGGGAACACGAACAGCACCGCAGTCGCGGCGGCGACCAGGAGAATCGCAGCCCCGGCGAGTGCTCGTCTCAGTGAGCCATCGCGCGTTCGACCGCTTCCTGCTCCTCCGGCGAGAGCGCGACCGGGGCGCGGCCGCGGTCGAGATCCTTCATGTAGATCCTCGCGTAGTCGCGGCCCTGGATCGCGGTCACGACGATGCCCGTGCGGCCGGCGTCGAGCAGCGCGACGGAGGCGGACTGGTGTCCCCCCGTGCCTTCGTACGCGTCGTAGCGCACGATCGACGTCTTCGACACGGCGCCGTCGACCCGCCGGTCCACGCGCGCGAGCCCCGCGGCGATCTCGTCGACGGCCCGGTGGAGGTCGTCGATGCGCCCCTGCAGCGAGACGGCGAAGTCGACCAGGTCGGCCTTGCCGCCGCCGAGCAGGACGAGTTGGGCCGAGCGCACTCGACGCAGCTGGAACCACAGCCAGAGCGCGACGAGAAGCGCCAGCAGCGCGACTCCGCCGGCCGCGAGTGCGAGGACCGTGGACATCCGCTCAGCCGATCGAGAAGAAGACCGGGTACGACGCGGAGTTGTTCGTGAGCTTCGTCTCGCCCTTGACGCCCGTGACCGTGACCTTGACCGTGCTTCGCAGGCCGAGTGCGCTCGTGACGTCGAGCTTCCTGAACGTCACGGTCTTCGTGCGGCCGGGATCGATGATGTCGATGTACTGGGTCGCGGTGTACGGCGTGCCGCTCTTCTCGATCGTCAGGACGACCGGAACCCGGACCTCCTGGCTGTCCCCCGTGTCCATCACCGTGACCTGGAAGGCGAGGTCGGTCGAAGCCGTGACCTTGTTGTCGGTCCCCGCTTGGAGCGTGATGTTCTCCGGCAGCGCCACGACCGATTCGAGGCCCGTGCCGTGGAGGCCTGTGACGGTGCCGCCCGTGGACGCTCCGTGCACCCGCTGCCAGACGAGAGTCATCGAGCGGGCACTGGCGAGGTCCGAGTTCTGGACGAAGTTCGAATCGGGCACGTTCACCCCGGTGATGCCCTGCTTGGCGAGCTCCGCTCGGGCGGGATCCTTGAACAGGTCGTCGTAGACCACGTCGCTCGCGAGCAGGCGCTCTGCCTGAGCGGCCAGCAAGGGGCCGGCGGCGTCGCCGTTCTTCGCGGTAGCAGTCCGGTTGAACGCATCTCTCAGCCCGCGCAGGCCGCTGACCCGGAACTGGAGTGCCTCGACGAGATTCTGGTGCGCGGGCCGCAGCGCGCCCGGCGGGGCGATCGCGTCGGCCTGCGTCACGTTCTGCGACTCCTGCTGCGCGTAGCTGCTCAGCTTGGCCTCGACGTCGGTTTCCTTCTGGCCCGGGGTCGTCAGGAGATCGTTCAGCTGCTTGCCCGTCTGCTCCGAGTTCGAGGCGATGGCCTGCACCTTCGTCATGTACGTCTCGTAGGACTTGCGCTTGCCGCTGTCCCGGCAGCTCTGCACCCAGAAGACGAGCAGCACGACGACGAGGATCGCCGCGGCGATCAGGCCGAGGAGGCGGAGCAGCGGGGTGAGACCGGTCGGACGCGCGGGGCGACGGGGGTCGTCGGGTCCGCGCGGTGGCCCGACACGAGGCATCCGGCGGCGTTGGGTCGCTTCCTCGGTCGCCGGCTCCTCGTCGAAGAAGTCGAACTCGATGTCGGATCCGCGCTCGGTCATGGCGTTGGTCGCCCGGGAAGAGCGTGTCCACTGTATCCAGTGCACCGGTCGGTGCCGAGCCGAGAGAGGACTTTCCCGTGTCGCAGCCAACCCGGCACGGACCGATGTCGGAGGCTCTCGCCGCAGCTACACCAACTCCGTCGGCGAGCCTCGTGCTGGGCCGCTACAGGCCCCTGCGCCCACTCGGCAGCGGCGGTTCGGGCTCCGTCTGGCTCGCACGCGACGAGCAGAGCGGCATGGAGGTCGCGCTGAAGATCGTCCCGCGCGAGGGCAAGGCCGCCTCACGCGCCGAGCGCGAGGCGCTGGCCGCCGCGCGTCTGCGTCACGAGCGCTGCCTGCGCGCGTACGCATTCGAGCGCGACGACAGCCATGTCTACATCGCCTACGAATACATCCCCGGGAAGACGGTTCGAGAGGCGATGCGCGCCGGCGAGCTGGACGACCGGTCGGCCGTCGAGGCGGCCGCCCAGATCCTCGAAGGGCTGGCCCACGCCCACGCGCGCGGGATCGTCCACCGCGACGTAAAGCCGTCGAACGTCCTGCTGAAGGACGGCGACGAGGTGAGCGTACGGCTGCTCGACTTCGGCCTGGCCCAGATGCAGGAGGCGGAGACGCTGACAGCCGCGGGAGACGTTCCCGGGACGCTCGCGTACATCGCGCCCGAGCGGCTCGCCGGTCAGGAGGCGACCTCCGCCGCGGACGTCTGGGGTGTCGGCGTGATGCTCTGGGAGGCGCTCGCCGGGCCGCAT
Organism: Gaiellaceae bacterium; assembly: GCA_033857355.1. Classification (GTDB taxonomy): domain Bacteria; phylum Actinomycetota; class Thermoleophilia; order Gaiellales; family Gaiellaceae; genus UBA5186. The sequence continues at coordinate 3,689 of JAWVDL010000252.1, forward strand.
CCGTTCTGGACCTCCTCTCTGCTCGAGACCGCGCGCGCGATCGGCGCCGGGGCGCCGCCGCTTGCGCGGGAGCGGCCCGACCTCCCGAAGGCGCTCCTCGTTGCGGTCGACCGCGCGCTCTCGCTCGACCCCTCGCGGCGCCCGAGCGCCGAACGGCTCGCACGCGTGCTGCGCGGGGCGTTCCGCGAACGCGAGCGGAAGCCGCGCGCCGAGCTGCGGTCGATCGCGGTCCCCCATGGAGTCGACCGGGTCGCCGCACCGGTTCTGGCCGCGCTGACGGCCGGCTGGGCCGCGAGTGCGCTGCCGTTCTATCCCGCGCATTGGTCCCTGCTGCTCGGCGTGCTCGCGGCCGGCGCCACGGCCTGGCGACCACGTGTGGGCCTTGCATTCGCCCTCGCCGTGCCGGTCTTCCCCCTCGGCAACCTGTCGCTCGGCCTTGCGCTGCTCTACGGCGGCCTCGCGCTCGCGTGGCTTGCACTCTCCTGGGGAGAGCCGCGCAGCGGACTCCTCTTTGCGCTCGGCCCGCTGGCAGGCCCGCTCGGTGCGCTCGGCCTCCTGCCGCTGGCGACGATGGGCATCCGCTCGCCGATCCGGCGCGCTGCCCAGGCGGGCACGGCCGTCCTCGTCGCGGCCCTGGCTGCGGGAGTCCGCGGAACTCCGCTTCCGTTCACGCACGGGCTGGCACCGCTCGGGCTCGGCATCGACGGCAGCACCGATCCGGAGGCGGTCGCCGGAGCGCTGTGGCACGCGCTGGCGATGCACCCGGCGCTCGGGCTCGAGGCGGCCGCTCTCGCCGCTGCGGCAGCGCTCCTCCCATTCGCAAGGCTGAAGGATCTCTGGGGCGTCGCTTGCGGAGGGGCCGCTCTGCTCGCCGCGACCGCTCTGGTGCCCGGAGTCGCCGCCTGGCCCCTCGTCGTGACCGCCTGGGTCACCTGCGTGGCCTTGGCCGCCCTCCCACGGTTCGATCGCGCAGGCGCGAGTTAGCATTGGCCGTCCGGGGCAAACCCCCGGCGTCGCCATGGTTCTCCGCAACATCGAGCAAAAGATCGAGTCGCTCTTCGAGGGCGTCTTCGGCCGGGCGTTCCGCACGAACGTGCAGCCTGTCGAGCTCGCGCGCAAGCTGGCGAAGGAGATGGACGACCACCGGAACGTCTCGGTCTCGCGCGTCTATGTCCCGAACGAGTACTCGATCTACCTCTCGCCGGCCGACCGCGAGCAGTTCTCCGGCTACGAGGATTCGCTGGTCGGGGAGCTCCAGGACTATCTCGCCGAGCACGCGCGCCGCGAGCAATACGCCCTGCTGACCGCGCCGAAGGTCCTGCTGAACACCGACGAGGATCTGGCCGTCGGCGAGTTCGGGATCGCGACGCGAATGGCCAAGCCCGAAGGGCGCGCAGCGTCGGCCGGAGCCCCTGCCGAGCAGGTCGAGCCCGGCGCGACGATGATCTACAAGCCGGCCGCTCCGGTCCAGGCGACCGAGGCCGCGAGCGCCGCCGACCTCGGAATCGACCGCGAGCTCGTCACGCTGAGCTACGACGGGAAGCGGCACGAGGT
>JAWVDL010000253.1:0-2683 GCA_033857355.1 Gaiellaceae bacterium
GCTTCGTCCGAGGCTCCGCCGATCCGTCCTCCCAGGCCCTGTACTGGCAGCCCGTGGTGCGCTACCTGCACCGCGAGCTCCCCGCCTCGTACCGGGTCGAGGCCGTCGACACGACGGGTCACTGGCCGGCTGTCTACCTCGCGCGCGCGGGAGTACCCATCGTCCGCGGCTGGTTCCGGCAGGACGACTTCCCCCAGAACCAGATCCTCTACAAGCCGCTGCGCGCCTCGGCCTATCTCTCATGGCTGCGGCGGATGGGCGTCGGCTACGTCGTCTTGACCGATGCGCCGGCCGACTACAGCTCGAAGGCCGAGGCCGCCCTGCTCCGCAGCGGCACGTCCGGTCTCGACACGGTCCTGCGGACCCAGCACAGCACCGTCTACGCGGTCCCGCATCCCGTTTCGATGCTCACCGGCCCCGGCACTCCGCGCGTGCTTGCGCTGCGCTCCTCCAGCGTGACCGTGGCACTCAGCCGGCCGGGCAACTACCGCCTCGCGCTGCGCTACTCGCCGTACTGGACGAGCCCCGGGATGTGCATCTCCGAGCGGCCTGACGGCATGGTGGAGCTCGACTCGCCGCGTTCGGGCGTCGTGCGGCTGGTGTTCTCGGTGACGGCGGCGCGGGCGGTTGCCGCCCTGACCGGCCAGCCCGCGCAGTGCGTCTGATGCGCCGTTCCGCTCTTGTCGCCGCACTGCTCCTCGTCGGAGCCGGCGTCGTTGGTGTCGTGCTTCTCGGCACTCGGGGAGGTCACTCGCCCGCCGCGACCGCTGCGGCGCAGCCCGTCGCGGCGGCGGCGAAGCGGGCGCACCGGCGACTTCCCCTCCATCTCTCCGCGCGGTCGGCGGGGAGCCTTGCGGCACCGCTGCAGGACGCCGCTGGCGCGGCACTGACGAATGGATCTGTCCTGCTCCTCGGCGGCTTGACGGCGGCGGACACCTCGAGCGCCGCGCTGCACCTCGTGTCCGCAGGGCGCGACCGCGCTCTCGGCAGCCTGCCGGTGGCTCTGCACGACGCCGCGGCGGTGCGTCTCGGACGGTTCGTCTACCTCTTCGGCGGCGGTGACGGCACCGCCCAGCATCGCGAGATCGTCCGCGTCGACCCGGTGAGCGGTCGCACCCAGGCGGCCGGGAGCCTGCCCGCAGGAAGCTCCGACCAGGCCGCCGCGGCGATCGCGAACACCGCGTACGTCGTCGGCGGGTTCGACGGAACTCGCTGGCTCGACACCGTCGTCGCCTGGCGGCCCGGCGCGCCCTCCCGAGTCGTGGCACACCTCCCCGATCCGGTCCGGTACGCCGCGGTCACGGCGGTCGGGAGCTCGCTGGTCGTCGCCGGTGGATCCTTGCCCGACGGGCGGGCGAGCGACTCGGTCTACGTCCTGCACGCCGGCAGCTCCAGGGCCGTGCGGATCGGCCGGCTGCCCGCGCCCACGACCCATGCTTCCGCAGCGACAGTCGACGGCAGGGCGATCGTCGTCGGCGGGCGAGGGGCGAGAACCGGGACGCCCACGTCGCGGCTCGTCGCAGTCGACGTCCTGCGCCGCACCGTCCGTCCGGCGGGCAGTCTCGGCGAGCCCTTGTCCGACTCGACCGCCGTGACGATCGGGCGACGGATCCTCGTCGCGGGCGGCCGCACCGTCCGAGGGACGGTGGCGCGCGTCCGCTGGCTCGCGCAGGGACGCCACATCGCGCGCACGCGCGCGGTCTCGGCGACGAACGTCTACGCCGCCGACGGTGCGAACATGCTGACCGGCGCCGCCGCCCTGGCACTCCCTCGGATCTACGTCCCGAACAGCCAGAGCAACAGCGTGGACGTGATCGATCCGGCCACCCGCAAGATCGTCGGGCACTTCGCGGTCGGGAGCCTCCCCCAGCACGTCACGCCTTCGTACGACCTGAAGACGCTCTATGTCCTCAACGACGTCGGCAACAGCGTCACGCCGATCGATCCGCAGACGGGCAAGCCCGAAGCGCCCATCGCGGTGGACGACCCGTACAACATGTACTTCACCCCCGACGGCCGCTGGGCGATCGTCGTCGCCGAGCGGCTCCACCGGCTCGACTTCCGCGACCCGCACACGTTCAAGCTCCACCATTCGCTGCCCGTCCCGTGCGCGGGGGTCGACCACATGGACTTCTCGGCCGACGGCTCGTACCTGATCGCAAGCTGCGAGTTCTCGGGCGAGCTGGTCAAGGTCGACGTGAACGCTCAGCGCGTGGTCGGAAGGCTGCGCCTGCCGCGGGCCCGCGGTGGGATGCCGCAGGACGTGAAGCTCTCACCGGACGGCCGCGTCTTCTACGTCGCCGACATGTTGGCGAACGGGCTCTGGGAGATCGACGGCGACCGCCTGAAGACGATCGGGTTCCTCCCCACGGGCCGTGGCGTGCACGGTCTCTATCCGAGCCGCGACGCGCGCTGGCTCTACGCCACGAATCGCGGCGAGGGGTCGATCTCGGTGATCAGCTTCAGGACGCGGAAGGTCGTGAAGAAGTGGCGCATCCCCGGCGGCGGCAGCCCGGACATGGGCGGCGTCTCGGCGGACGGGAAGACGCTGTGGCTCTCCGGCCGCTACAACAGCGAGGTCTATGCGCTCTCGACGCGGACCGGGCGCCTGCTGGCGCGCATCTCCGTCGGCCGCGGCCCACACGGGCTCTGCGTCTGGCCGCAGCCGGGGCAGTACTCGCTG
>JAWVDL010000254.1:0-3445 GCA_033857355.1 Gaiellaceae bacterium
CGGCCTCAGCTCGTAGTCCCTCGATCGGGGGAAGGCGCGGGCACCTCCTGCGGCGAATGTATGGAAGCGCGGCCTTCTCGCCGCCTGCGGCCATGACCCAAGAGATGACTCAGAACGGCTCCGCTCCAACGCGGCCCTGGCGGCCGATCGGCGAGCTGCTCGTCGACGCAGGCGTGATCACCCGCGCCGAGCTGGACGAGGCCCTCGCCGTGCAAAGGACGACCGGACAGCGCCTCGGCGAGATCCTGATCGAGACCGGCCGCATCTCCTGGCTCGCGCTCGCGCAGGCGATCGGCGACCAGGCGATGCCAGGCACCGCACGCGCCGAAGCGGCACCGGCGCGACCCCTCGCCGAGGCTCCCGAGGAGCGGCTGGAAGAGGTCGAGTCGCTGCTACGCGAGCGTCAACGCGCGTTCATCGAGCTGGTGTCGACGACTGAGCTGCTGAGGCGGCAGGTCGCGCAGCTCGAGGCACGGCTGGCCGAGCGGAACGACGAGCTGGCTCGCCTCAAGTCCTCGCGCAAGCCGAGTAGCTAGCAGCCCGGCGAGGGGCTCGTGAACGTCTTCAGGTACGTGTAGCGCCCGCCGAGCCCGCGCGACGGGCTTTCATGCGCGAACCACGAGAAGAAGGCCTCGTCCTGCGGGTGGTAGGTGACGCCGTTCGGCATCGAGACGTTCCAGCCGTAGCCGAAGACGGGATCGCCGGTCTCGAGCGCCGCCGTGCAGCCGTACTGAGGAGCGAGCGGAGACGACCACGGCACAACCTGGTTGGCGAGGAACGGGTCGGCGTACCACTCCGACACCTCGTGCGAGAGCGCGTGAATGTCCGACTCGTACGACTGCGACTGCCCCGGGAGCGGATCGAACAGGCCGGCGTCGCTGTACGACGCGAAGATGTAGGTCGAGATCTGCTTGTTCTTGCCGAGCGCGCCGTGGAACCCGACCACGCAGCACACGTCGGGCGTGCCGAGCCAGAGGAACGTGTTGTCGACGACGAAGATCGGGACGATCGACGGCCCGAGATCCTTGATCGAATCCTTGAGCTGCTTGCTCAGCCAGTCGTAGTCGACGAGCCCGAAGTGGATCCCCGAGTGTTGGCCGATCTGGTCGTGGCCCTTGCTCTTCGGGACGTCGAGGCGAACCGGCGCCATGATGGCGGAGTTCTGTAGCGTGACGTTGTAGGCGGGATTGGCACCGCCCGTCGTCCAGAACATGTCCTTCTGCATCGCGTTTCCGTACTGGGTCGCGTAGCTCGGCCCGTCGAAGGAAGCCGGCTGGAAGATCGGCGAGCCGAGCACGAGCTGCGTCCGCGAGCTGCCGTTCAGCACGCCGCCACCGGCAAAGCGCAGGTCGACTGGGACGATCACGGTGCGGACGACCGTGTTGCTCGAGCCCGCCATCGGGCTCCTTCCCACCATCGTGTAGCTGAAGGGCTGTCCGGTCAGGCCGTCGACGTAGGAGGAGGACCAGGTCGGGATCGAGGCCGCGTCCTGGCTGAACGTGCCCGAGCGCTCGCTCTGGAACTGAGCGGTGCCCGCGATGTCGACGAAATGGACGCGGCCGGCGGAGGCAGTCGCGGCGCCCGCGAGGGCAGCTGCGGCAAGCACGAGCGCCGCAAGCGCGATTCGAACCGTCCAGGCCGTCGATCTCCTCATGTCGCTCCTCCGCAGTAGCCGCAGTGCCATGCCGGGACAATCCCGACTGGGAGGTTTTCGGCAGATTCCGGCCCCACGCCCTCCCTCGCGGGAGGGATAGCTACTGGATCTGGGTCTCGCAGGTCGGGTGGAAGGTGTCGACGCCGGGCCCACCGATGCAGACGTCGTTTCCAGCGGAGCCGCGCAGGTTGTCTGCGCCGCCTCCGCCGAGGATGCAGTCGTCCCCGCCGTTTCCGTCCATGTTGTCCACCCCGGCAGAACCGAGCAGTAGGTCGGCGCCCGCTGTACCGGTGTTCCCGATCACGAGGTTCGTCAGCGTAATCCCGTTGCACGCGGCGGGCTTGAGCGTGTTCGCGGTGATCGCGGTGCTCGAGCTGCCGAGATTCGACGCGGGTACGGTGTTGGCGGCCGTCGCGACCACCGCGACGCAGATCAGCAGCAGGCCGACCACGCCGACCAGGCGCCGCACGATGCTCACAGCCCGGTCGGGGCGATCGACGGAACTTCCTCGCCCGAGAGGGCCGGGAGCGGAGCCTCGGGCGTGTAGCGATAGGCGACGCCGCCCTCCTCGACGAGATACGACTCGCCCTTCGCGTGGCGCTGGTGGAGGATCAGCCGGTCGTAGTGGTCGGCGAGCTGCGCGAGCGCCTGGAAGCTGTCGACGTCGACGACCCAGCCGTCGACCGCGCTGTGTTTCGGCTTGCCGACCGAGACGAGCAGCGAGCGGTAGCGGGCGGGGATCTCCTCCCCCTGGACCGGGCCGATCGGCAGCAGGCCGCCAAGCACCGCGAGCCCGAGCAGCGATGCGAGCACGCCCATCACGCTGAGAATCCGCGCGATGCCGACCGGCAGCGGGCCGACCGAGACGGCGGCCCTCGGGCCGGTGACCGCGGCGGTCTGGGTCGGGTGTAGCGAGTCGGACGGCGCGGCCCCGGGCACGGCCGCGGTCGCCTGCTGGAGCTGGAGGTGCAGCTCGTCGAGCGAGAAGACGAGCGACGGCGCGAAGCTCGTGCTGACGCGATCGCCGACGACGTCGCCCCGGACTGCGATTCGTGGCTGAACCGTGACGGTGTAGCCGGGGCTCGTGGTTCCGGTCAGGCGCTCGACGCTCGAGATGAGCGAACGCAGGCGCGCCAGCTGCAGCCGGCCGCGAACGACCACGTGATCGCCGCGGAAGCGCTTGGAAGGGGCAAGCTGCATCGAGCTCTCCCAGCCGTTCGCGCCGCGGAGCGTGAGCTGAAGGCCCGCGGTCCCGGCGAGCCGGTCGGCCAGCGGCGCCTGCAGCCGGTAGTCGAACCGCAGGTCGATCGCCGGGACGAGCCGGAGAAAGACGGCGTCGCCCGTCCCGAGGCGTCCCGCCGGGTAGACCGGCCCTCGCGGCGCGGGCGCAGAGTACGAGAACGTGCCGTGCTGAGTCCATGCGCCGCTCGAGGCGGCGGGAGCCGAATCACGCGTGAACGCGACGACACCGAGCATGACCGAGGCCACGAGCGCGGCGGCCACCCAAGCGACAGGCGCGCCTGCGTTGGGGAGGCCCGGACGCACGGCACCGACGCGCCGGACGAGGCCGCCAATACGCGCGGTCGAACGGAGCTTCCGTCCGCGCCGACCGCCACCGAGCGCGAGGAGCGCGGCGAGAGCGGCGATCACAGCGGCGTGCAACGGCACCTGGAGCCATTCGACGATCCGGCCGGCGCCCGGACCCGTGAACCACAGGGTGCCGATCAGATCGCTCTGGCGCGGGTGGGTGGGATCGACGAAGCCGTTGTGGTCGCCCTTGAACAGGAAGCG
>JAWVDL010000255.1:0-8584 GCA_033857355.1 Gaiellaceae bacterium
CGTTCTGGCCGAGCAGCGTGATCTCGCGGACGCCGGAGACGGCGAGCTGCTCGATCTCGGCGATCACGTCGCCGGGGCGGCGGCTCTGCTCGCGTCCGCGGACGGCCGGGACGATGCAGTAGGAGCACTTGGAGTTGCAGCCCATCGAGATCTGGACCCAGGCCTGGAATGCACGCTCGCGCTTCTGCGGAAGGTCGCCTGCGAACGAGCGCCACTCCGCAAAACGACCGCGGGGAGCCATGCCGCCGGCGCCGATCCAGTCGCCCAGGTGCGGGATCGACCCCGGCCCGAACGCGACGTCGACGTAGGGGTAGAGCCCGAAGAGCCGCTCGCGCTGAGCCTCTGCATAGCACCCACCGACGGCGATCACCTTGTCGGGATCGGCGCGCTTGAGCGCCGCAGCCTGGGCGAGATGCGCGGCGAAGCGCTGGTCCGGCTTCTCTCGGATCGTGCAGGTGTTGAAGACGATCACGTCGGCGTCCTGCTGGGTGCTCGCCTCGCCCAGCCCGAGCGACTCGAGCATCCCCTTGATCCGCTCCGAGTCATGGGCGTTCATCTGGCACCCGAAGGTTGTGACGTGGTACCGCTTCACGGCGCGAATATTGCCTACGCAGCGTGGTCTGCGATGTTGCGGCCGTTCGTGTGGTGCTTGGCGACCTCGACGGCGCGGCTTTCCCGGATCACCGTCACCTTGACCTGGCCCGGGTATTCGAGCTGGTCCTCGATCTCGCGGGCGATCTCGTGCGAGAGGAGGACGGCCGCGTCGTCGTCGATCTCCGCGGGTTTGACCATCACGCGGATCTCTCGGCCTGCCTGCAGCGCGTAGACCTTTTCGACCCCCGCTTTCTGAGATGCGATCGCCTCGAGCGCCTCGAGCCGCTTGATGTAGTTCTGAAGGCTCTCCCCACGCGCGCCCGGACGCGCGGCCGAGATTGCGTCGGCGGAGATGATGAGCACCGCCTCCACCGTTTGCGGCTGGATCTCGTAGTGATGCGCCTCGATCGCGTGGACGACGTGCTGTGACTCGCCGTACCGCTTGGCGTACTGCGCGGAGATGAGCGCGTGCGAGCCCTCGACCTCGTGGGTCATCGCCTTGCCGAGATCGTGGAGCAAGGCAGCTCGCTTGGCGGTCTTCACGCCCGCGCCGAGCTCGGTCGCCATGATCCCGGCCAGGTGCACGACCTCGAGCGAGTGCTTGAGGACGTTCTGGCCGTAGCTGGTCCGGAACTTCAACCGGCCGAGGATCTTGACGAGCTCCTCGTGGAACTCACCGCAATTCGCCTCGAACACAGCCTGTTCGCCGGCCTGCTGCATGTGATCTTCGAGTTCGGACTTCGACTGGTAATACATCTCCTCGATCCGCGCAGGATGGATCCGGCCGTCCTCGATCAGCTTGGTGAGAGTCAGCTTCGCGATCTCGCGACGAATCCCGTCGAAGGACGACAGCACGACCGCCTGAGGCGTGTCGTCGATGATCAGATCGACTCCGGTGAGGCTTTCGAGCGCGCGGATGTTGCGACCTTCCCTGCCGATGATGCGTCCTTTCATGTCGTCGGACGGAAGCTCGACGAGCGAGACGGTCGTCTCGGCCGCATGGCTTGCAGCGACGCGCTGGAGGGCGTCGGCCACGAGGTTCCGCGCCCGCCGCTTCGCCTCGCTTCGCGCTTCCTCCTCGAGTTGCCGGACGGAACGCGCGAGCTCGTGCCGGACGAGATCCTCCGAGCGCTCGAGGAGATGGTGCTTGGCCTGGTTGACCGTCATCCCGGAGATGCGCTCGAGCTCGACGAGCTGCTGGTTCTTGGCTTCCTTGAGCTCGTCCTGGAGCTGTCGTAGATGGACCTCGCGGTCGGCCAGACCCTGCTCGCGGCGGGTCAGGTCGCTCAACCTCTCGCCGACCTCGACCTCCTTCGCGACGGCGCGCTCCTCGATCTTGACGATCTGGTCGCGCCGGTCCTGCAGCTCCTCCTCGATCTCTGCTCGCAGGCGCACGGATTGCTCACGCGCGTCGATCTCCGCTTCACGGCGGAGCGTCTCGGCCTCCCGCTTCGCGTCGGCGAGCAGCCGCTGCCCCTTGCGTTGGGCTTCGCCGAGCTTCGATGCACCGAACCAGCCAACCGCGACCGCGCCTACAGCCAATCCGACAACCAGCCCGATCGCTATGCCGATGACCAGCTGCACGTCGCTCCCGTCCTGAGACTCGGTCGATTGCCTGGATGCTGCGGCTACACCCGGCACGAGCCCGGACAGGAGAGATCCCGAATCAAGGGAGGCGAGGTCAGACCCCGCCGGCAGAGCGCACTACCGTGCCTCTAGGAGTGGCCTTTCGCAGTGTCGAGGTTTGATGAGAGGCAAGGTCACGAAGGATCGATTGCGATTCGGAAATTGCTCTTGTGCAGGCAAAATGTCGGGTGAAGCAAAGGCATCCTAACGTTACCTAGGTGTCGTCCGCAACAGACCCGTCCAGAGCGGCCTCGAGCGCGTCCTCTCCGAAGCCTTTCGCCGCCAGGTAGCGCGCGGTTCTCGGGCCGACGCCGCGGCGGGCGACGATCCCACGGGCGCGCACGGTCTCGTCGGCCAGAGTGGCGACCGCTTGCTCGCGGAGCTCGGCCGGGACACCCTGACGCTCGAGGTCGTGGAGGATCGCCTCGTCGCCGAATCCGCGCTCTGCGAGCGCCTCCGAGCGCCGTTCGGCAAAGCGTTCGTCGTCCACGAGCCCGGCCCGCGCGAGCACCTCGAGTGCGTCGGCGCGCACGGCCGGAGCGACCGCCGCCGCCTCGAGGCGCTGCGTCAAGCGTGCCGAGGACACGTCGCGATGCCGCAGCGCCTTCGTGGCGGACGCCAGTGCCTCGGATCGGCGCAACGCGCGCCGCAGCTCGCGTAGCGCCGGGCGGTCGAGCTCACGCCCGACGACGAGGCCGGCCGTGGCGGCAACCTCCGCCGGCACGGTACGCCAGCGCTCGCCGTCGAGGTCGACGGCGACGTGCCCGCGCCGCTCGGGCCGGAGCGCGGTGACTCTCGGCCGCATTACGTCGCTGCGGCGACCTCTTCGGCGACCTCTTCCATGATCTCTTCGGGGGCTTTTCCGTTCGTGGCGGCCTTCGTTGCGTCGGCCTGGTCGGCCGCGGGCAGCAGCCGAGCCGAGACGACCTGCTCGGGCCCGATGTCGGTCTGGATCCGCGCCAGGATCTGCTGGGTCAGGTCGGGATGCTCGCGCAGGAACGCGGTCGCATTCTGCCGGCCCTGACCGAGCCGCTCGTCGTCGAAGCTGAAGTAGGAGCCCGACTTCTGCACGACCTTCCGCTCGAGCCCCGTCTCGAGAACGGTGCCCTCCCAGGAGATCCCGGCGCCGTAGATGATGTCGAACTCGGCCTGCTTGAACGGCGGAGCGACCTTGTTCTTCACGACCTTGACCCGCACGCGGTTGCCGATCGCCTCGACACCCTCCTTCAGGGTCTCGATGCGGCGGATGTCGAGCCGGACCGAGGAGTAGAACTTCAGCGCGCGGCCGCCCGGAGTCGTCTCGGGGCTGCCGAACATCACGCCGATCTTCTCGCGCAGCTGGTTCGTGAAGAGGCAGATCGTGTCGGTGCGGTTGAGCGTGCCGGCGAGCTTGCGCAGCGCCTGGCTCATCAGCCGCGCCTGCAGGCCCACGTGGCTGTCGCCCATCTCACCCTCGATCTCGGCCTTCGGCGTCAGCGCCGCAACCGAGTCGACCGCGACGACGTCGAGTGCACCCGAGCGAATCAGCAGCTCGGCGATCTCGAGTCCCTGCTCGCCCGTGTCGGGCTGCGAGACCAGGAGATCGTCGATGTTGACGCCGATGTTCTTCGCGTACGCGGGATCCATCGAGTGCTCGGCGTCGATGAAGGCACAGATGCCTCCACGCCGCTGGGCTTCGGCGATCACGTGGTACACGAGCGTCGTCTTTCCCGACGACTCGGGCCCGAAGACCTCGATGATGCGCCCACGTGGGAGCCCGCCGATGCCGAGCGCGAGGTCGAGCGAGAGCGACCCCGTCGAGACCGCGCCGATCGATACCGCGGCACGGTCGTTCATCTTCATCACGGCACCTTTGCCGAAGTTTCGTTCGATCTGCCCGAGGGCGACGTCCAGAGCTTGCTCGCGATCCACTTATGTACCTCCTAGCGCAACCGATTCGAGGATGACGTACTGCGCTCCGGTAGATCGCAGCACTGAATTGTAGAGAGCGGCATCGGACGGACTGACCGCGCCGAGGTCGGGCGGAGCCGGCTCGAGTCGCGGTCGCGACCGGAAGCGCGCCACCGTGACGTGCGGCAGCCACGGCCGCGACTCCCGCTCGTACACGCCGAGCTCTGCCAGCCGCCGCTGGAGATCGTCCGCGAGCCGCGCGGCGCGGTCGTCCGTTTCGGCGAGCTCGACCATCGCCACGCTACGCGTCTCGCGGTACCGAACGGCCTGGACGAGCGGCGGCTCGGCATCGCCGGCCGCAGTTCGAAGCGCCTCGACGATCGAGGGCACCTCGTCGGCCGGACGGCTGCCGAGGAACGCGAGGGTGACGTGCAGATGCTCGCGCGCGACGAGGCGGACGTCCGCGCCCGCGAGCTCGGCTTGCTGCCACGACACGAGCCGGTCGAGCGCGTCGTCGGGGAGCTGCAAGCCGCAGAAGAGCCGTAGCCGATCACGGCCTCCCACGGTACGCGGGGAACTCATACGCGACTGTCGAGACTTTGTGTCAAGAGGCGCCGCACGAGGTGGAGGGCCGCCACTGCGGCCCGGCGTCGAATCGATTCGCGGTCGCTCGGCACGTTGAAGCTGACGCTGCGCGCGCCGTCCGGGCCGACTGCGTGCAGATGGACGAGCCCCACGGGCTTCGCCTCCGTGCCTCCCCCCGGCCCCGCCACACCCGTCACCGAGACGGCGAGGTCGACGCCTAGGCGCTCCCGGGCACCCTCGGCCATGGCTACCGCTGTTTCCTCGGAAACCGCACCGTACGCCTCGAGCGTCTCTCGCGGAACGCGGAGCTCGCTCCGTTTTACCTCGTTCGAGTACGCGACCACTCCGCCCACGAAGACGTCGCTCGAGCCCGGGACGCTCGTCAGCCGGGCCGCCACGAGGCCTCCGGTGCACGACTCGGCGGTCGCAAGGGTCAGCCCACGCTCGCGGCAGAGGCCCAGGACGACCTCCTCGACGGGCCGTTCGTCCCGGCTGAACAGGTAGCGCTCGATCGGCGGCAGGAACGCGTCCTCGAGCAGGTCCGCCTGCGGTTGCGCCTCCGGATCGACGACGAGATCGACGTGGATCTCGAAGTCCCGCGCGCAGATGGTCGCCTCCACGCCCGGTGTCTCGCCGCCCGCGTCCGCAAGCGCCTTCGCGACCGCCGACTCGCTCGCGCCGTAGAAGCGCAGCACGCGTCGCTCGGGCGGCGTGGCCCGCTCGAGCATCCGCCGGAAGGGCGCGGTCTCGAGCGCACGCGGCCAGAGGCGTTGCAACTCGCTCGGCGGCCCCGGCAGCGCCACGGCGATCCGGCCGTCGAGCGCGAGCACGATTCCGGGCGCGGTTCCCGCCAGCCCGAGGGACAAGGCGCCTTCCGGCAGCGTCGCCTGCTTCCGCACCCCGGGCTCGAAGTCCGCGTACGGCCTGCCCATCCGCTCCGCGAACCGGCGCGAGACGCCCCCGATCTCCTCCTCGAGGCCCGCGTCGAGTCGCAGCTCGCGACCCGCCGCGCGTGCGAGGAGCTCGATCGTCCGGTCGTCGTGCGTCGGCCCCAGTCCGCCCGAGACGACACACACCTCCGCCTCCAGTCCTTCGCGGAGCGCCGCCGCCAGCTCCTCCTCCCCGTCACCCACGAGGATGATCCGCGCCGGCTCGAACCCGTGCGAGAGCAGCTCGCGCGCCAGGAACGGTCCGTTCAAGTCCGTGCGCTCGCCGCGGACGAGCTCGCTGCCGGTGACGACGACGACCGCGCGCGGGCGCGGCGTCACGCGCTCTGGCGGAAGACGCCCTTCGGGGTGACCAGCAGGACGATCGGCTTGCCGGTCGCGATCGTCTTCCGCTGGCCGTTCAGCTTCACGGTCAGATTCTCGGGCGAGCCGACGTTGATCCAGAGCCGCTTGGCGGAGACGGGAAGCGACTTGCCTTTCTCGAGGACGCCCTGGAAGAGCTGTGGGCCGCTCGCCGAGCGCGAGTGCACCATCAGCCACGAGCTGCCGTGCGTCGCGGTCAGCACGAGGTTCGCGACCGTCGGCCGGACCGTCTTGTGCTGCTTGCCGGCCTTGCTCGGAGCCCCTGAGAGCGGCGTGTTCTGAGGCTTCGAGCCGCCGAACTTCGCCGCCGCGAGCGCAAGCGCGGTGACGATCCCGATCGCCACGAGCGCGAAGAGGATCGTGTTCGACTCCACGCGACGGTGGGTGTTGACCGTGGAGGTCCGCCGCGCCCGGAGGGGTGTCTCCTCCTCCCCGCCGATGTACCGCGAGTTGAACTCGTCGACGTAGAGCTGCCCGTCCAGGCCCAGGTAGTCGGCATAGGCGCGGAGGAAGCCCTTCACGTAGGTCTGTGCCGGAAGCACCTCGAACTGCTCCTCCTCGAGGGCGCGCAGGTACTTGCCGCGAATCTTGGTCGCCTGCTCCGCCTCGGGCAGCTCGAGGTGCTGGCGGAGGCGCGCCTCACGCAGGCTGATTCCGATCTCGAACACGGCGTCCTAGTCTAGAGCCAATTCGCGCGACTTCTCAGCGCTGGACGTAGTGGGAAAGCGCGTAGTACACCGCCACCGTCAGCACGCCGGTGCACGCCAGGTAGATCCCGAGCAGGCCAAGCGCACGACCTAGGCGGGCCACGCGTCCTCCCCGTGCGCGCCCGAGCGTGAGCTCGATCCTGCGCCGCGCGCCGCGCGCGAACGCGAGCGCGGCGAATCCGAGCACCGCGGCCACCGGGATCGCGGCGAACGCCGCAAGCAGCTTCCACGTCCGCAGCTCCTGCGAGATCGCGATCGACGCAGGCAAGGCGGCCGCCGCGGCGAGACCGGCGACGAGCGCCGCCCAGGCCCGGGCGTTCCTACTGCTTCTTGTAGGGACGGCCAACCGCTGCCGGTGGGATCGAGCGGCCGATGACCCCGGCGACCGCGATGAGCGTCAGGACGTACGGGAGAGCTTCGAAGAGCGTGCCGGCGGACGAGCCGTACGCATCCGGGAGCCGACGCGCAAGGGCGCTCGAGAAGCCGAACAGGAGCGCTGCGCCGAACGCGCCGAAGGGCCGCCAGCCGCCGAAGATCAGCGCGGCGAGAGCGATGAAGCCTCGCCCGGCGGTCATGTTTTCGCTGAACGAGTGCACGAATCCAAGGGAGAGGTACGCCCCGCCGAGAGCGGCGAGGACACCCGAGAGCGTGACGCACCCGTAGCGGACGAGGTAGACCGAGATCCCGACCGTGTCGGCGGCTCTCGGATGCTCGCCGACGGCGCGGATCCTCAGGCCGAGCGGGGTCTTGAACATCACGAGCCAGGTCACGACGAGCAGCGCGAGGCTCATCCAAACCATGAGGTTCATCTGGCCGATCGAGTCGTCGAGGAAGCGGCCGAGCCCGTGCGGCGGGATCTGGCCGAGCCAGGTCAGGTGGACGTCCGGGATCGAGGAGAGGTTGTTCGGCGTGCCCTGGGTGCCGTAGATGTCGATGTACAGATAGCCCGTGATCCCGAGCGCGAGGAAGTTGATCGCGGTTCCACCGACGATCTGGTCGGCGCGGAGGTGGATGGCGAAGAACGCGTAGATGAGGGCGAGCAGCCCGCCGGCGATCATCGCGATCAGCAGTCCGGTGATCCAGGAGCCGGTGATGTCGGCTCCCCAGACCGCGAAGAACGCGCCGGTGAGCATCATCCCCTCGAGGCCGATGTTGACGACGCCGCTGCGCTCGGAGAAGAGACCGCCGATCGCCGCGAACGTGAGCGGCGTCGCGGAGCGGAGCGTCGCGGAAAGGAGCGCAGACCAGACGACGACGGTCTCGAGGTGCGTCACCCCGGAGTGCGTCGCGAGAACGCCGCCCGCGATCCCGACGATGCCGGAGGCGATGGCGCCCCAGCCCGCCCGCCGCTCTCCGCGCACGATCGCGACGATCCCGAGGGCAAGAGCGGCCACTCCGAGGAGCACGGGCAAGACGATCGAGCGTTGGTGCAGCGGCGGCAGCGCCACCCAGAAGGCCAGGACGCCGAGCCCGATCCCGGCATAGCCGATCAGCCTGGGCGTCTCGTCGCGCTGCCAGAGCGCCGTGGGGCGGGCTGCCTCGGTGGTCGCGCTCACGCCGACGGCTCCGGTTGCACTCCGGGCCGCGCCCTCGCGCGCAGCTTCCGCCTCGCCTGCCACAGGTAGAGGACGATCACGTCGGCGCCGACGAAGAGCACGACGAGCCCCTGGATGATCCTCGTCAGGTTCCCGGCCAGCTCCGGCTGGAAGACCGACGGGTCGAGCGCGCGCGTCGAGGTGCCGGTGAGGAGCGCCCCGAAGAGCAAGGCAGAGAAGACGATGCCGATGCTCGAGTTCCGGCCGAGAAGCGCTACGGCGATCCCGACGAAGCCGATCTGCGAGCCCTGGACGACGGTCAGGTCGAGGTGGAACT
>JAWVDL010000256.1:0-4581 GCA_033857355.1 Gaiellaceae bacterium
ATCTCCTGCTTCGGGCACAGCCTGGTCGGCCTCGGCTCGGACAGTCGTCCGGTCACGCCGATCCTTGACTGGCGCGACGTTCGCTCGGCGGCGGCCGCGGAGGGGCTGCTGGAACGGCTCGACGGAGGCGCCGTCCATGCGCGTACCGGGTGCCACATCCACCCGAGCTACTGGCCCGCGAAGCTGGCATGGCTCGCCCAGGAGGAGCCCGCCGTCTTCGCGGTCGCGGAGCGCTTCGTCGGCGTGCAGGAGCTGTTACCCGAGCGCGAGCCGACGATCAGCCTCTCGCAGGCGTCGGCGACGGGTCTGCTCGACCTGCGCGAAGCCCGCTGGGACGAGGAGCTGCTCGAGACGCTCGGCCTCGACGAGGCCCGGCTCCCGCGCATCGGCGACGAGCCGGTCGACGGCTGGTACCCAGCCCTCCTCGACGGCGTCTGCTCGAACCTCGGCTCCGGCTGCACGGGCCGCCATCGTGCGGCGCTGATGATCGGCACCTCGGGTGCATACCGGACGCTCTACGAGACCGCCGAGCTGCGGCCGCGACCCGGTCTCTTCCTGTACCGGGCCGACGAGCGGCGCGTGCTCGAAGGCGGCGCGCTGTCGGACGGCGGCAATCTCCGCCAGTGGCTCGAGGAGACTCTTCGGTCCGAGGACAGCGACGTTGCCGAGCGCCCGCCCGACGGGCACGGGCTCACGTTCCTCGCGCTCCTCGGCGGTGAGCGCAGTCCCGGTTGGAGCACACACGCGCGCGGCGCGATTCACGGCCTGACCCTCGCCTCGTCCCCGCTCGACATCCGGCAGGCCGCCTACGAAGGCGTTGCCTACCGCTTCGCGGAGGTGGCCGGCCTGATGCCGGAGGTGCAGGAGATCGTGGCGACGGGTGGCGGGGTCGCCGACGACGACTGGGTGCAGATCCTCGCCGACGTGCTAGAGCGGCCGCTGACCCGCTCGGGAGTGCCGGAAGCTTCGTTGCGCGGAGCCGCGGTGGCGGTGCTCGAGCGACTCGGCGAAGCCCCCGCCTCCGCTCCTCTCGGGGAGGTCGTCGAGCCCCGGCCGGAGCGTTTCGAGGCGTACCGAGCCGCTCGCGAGCGGCAGCGTCGGATCTACGACGCGGCGACCTGAGCTTCGACGACCTTTCTGGCCGCAGCGGCGATGTGCTCGGCGTCGATCCCGTAGGCGTTCATGAGCTCGGCCGGCTTGCCCGAACGGGGCATGTCCGTCACGGCGAGCTTCCGCACCTGGGCTTGCGCGCCTGCGTCCGCGAGAGCAGCGAGCACCGCGTCGCCGAGCCCACCCTCCGGCCAGTGGTCCTCGACCGTGACGAGCCGGCCGGTCGCCTCCGCCGCAGCGGCGAGCGTCTCGGTGTCGATCGGCTTGATCGAGTAGAGGTCGATCACCCGTGCCGTGATCCCGTCCTCGGCCAGGGCATCGGCGGCCTCGAGCGCCTCGTGCACCGTGATTCCCGCGGCGACCAGCGTCACGTCGTCGTCGTCCGAGGAGCGGATGACGCGGCTGCCGCCGACCTCGAACTCCTCGTCCGGCCCGTAGATCACCGGGGTGTTCGGCCGTAGCGTGCGCAGGTAGACGATGCCGTCCGTCTCGGCCATCGCGGCGACGAGCTTCGCCGTCTGGTTCGCGTCGCACGGGTGCAGGACGGTGCTGGAATGGACGGCTCTTAGCGAGGCGATGTCCTCGAGCGCCATCTGCGAGGGACCGTCCTCCCCGATGGAGACACCTGCGTGCGAGCCGCTCAGGCGGATGTTGGCGTGCGAGATCGCGGCCATCCGGATGAAGTCGTAGGCACGTGAGAAGAACGCGGCGAAGGTCGAGGCGAACGGCTTCCAGCCCAGCACCTGCAGGCCGACGGCGGCGGCGACGAGCTGTTGCTCTGCGATGTACATCTCGAAGTAGCGGTCGGGATGGGCCTTGGCGAAGATCTCGGCGAAGGTCGAGTTCGAGACCTCGCCGTCGAGCGCGACGACCCGGCCGTCGGCGGCGCCCACCGCGGCGAGCGCGTCGCCGTACGCCTTCCGCGTCGCGACCTCCTCCCCGAGCTCGTAGCGCGGCAGCTCGAGCTTTGCCGTCTCGAACGTGTGCGACTCGCCGGGCTCGGGCTTGGCCACCTGGACGCGAATGTTGCGGACGCCGCCGAGCTCTTCGATCGCCTCGTCCGGGTTGTCCAGCGCCTTTCCGTGCCAGCCGTTCTTGTTCTCGACAGCCTTCACGCCCTTGCCCTTGATCGTGCGGGCGATGATCGCCGTCGGCCTCCCGGTCGTCTCCGCCGCCTCGTCGTAGGCCGCGTCGATCGCGGCGACGTCGTGACCGTCGATCTCGATCGTGTGCCAGCCGAAGGCCTTTGCGCGCGCCGCGTACTTGTCGATCTCCCAGCCCCACATCGTCTCGCCACGCTGGCCGAGGCGGTTGACGTCGAGGACGGCCGTCAGATTGTCCAGCTCGTAGTAAGCCGCGTGCTCGAAGGCCTCCCACTGCGATCCCTCCGCGAGCTCGCTGTCTCCGCAGAGCACCCAGACGCGGAACGGAAGCCGGTCGAGCTTCTTGCCGGCGAGCGCGACGCCGACCCCGTCCGGCAATCCCTGTCCGAGCGAGCCGGTCGCGACGTCGACCCAGGGGATGCGCGGAGTCGGGTGGCCTTCGAAGAGGCTGCCGAACTGGCGATAGGTCAGGAGCTCGTCGTCGTCGATCGCGCCCGCAGCGCGGAACATCGCGTAGAGCAGCGTCGAGGCGTGGCCCTTGGAGAAGATCAGCCGGTCGTTCGCCGGGCTCTTCGGGGTGTCGAAGTCGTACCGGAGATGGTTCGCGAGGAGCACGGCCATCAGGTCCGCGGCCGACATGCCAGACGTTGGATGGCCCGACTTCGCCGCTGCCGCAGGCCGAATTGCGTCCACCCGCAGCTGCTGGCCGAGCTCGCGCAGCTCCTGCTCGTTCATGACGTCCGCCTTCCCTCGCTTCCAGACCGAAAACTCAGGACCATCTTAGGGTCGGCGTAATGGGTAGGTGGTTGGGGTACGGTCCTCTCAATGAAGCGGCAGGCCGACCTCATCCGCGAGTTCTTCGCGCTGCTGGCGCCGGGCTTCATCCAGGACGGCGAGCTCCCGGCGGTCAGGCTCGAGGGCGTGGAGGAGCGCCACGACGGCCATGCGATCGCAAGCGTCCGCGACGGCGACCGCGTTCTGCCCGTCCGCTTCACCTTCGACGAGGGCAAGATCGCCAGGGTCGAGGTGCTCTAGCCGTGCGCTTCGATCCACCAAGTAACAACGTGTTACTTGCGCGCGCGGGCGCTCCGTCCCGGGCGAAGCGCTTCTCCACCGACTTAGTAACAATCTGTTACTTGGGAGGTTCAGGGGCGTGAGAGTCGCTGCGGCGTTCGACCATCGGGGCGTGCATTTGCGCGACGACGTGCTCGCGACCCTTGCCGAGCTCCGGCACGACGTCGTCGACCTGGGGACCGACACGGACGCCCAGCGAATCGATTACCCCGACAAGGCCCGCGAGGTGGGCGAGGCGATCCGGGGCGGCGACGCGGAGCGAGGGATCCTCGTCTGCGGGTCGGGGGTCGGCGCCGCGATCGCGGCCTGCAAGATGGCCGGGATCCGCGCTGCGATCTGCCACGACGTCTACTCCGCGCACCAGGGCGTCGAGCACGACGACATGAACGTGCTCTGCCTCGGCTCCGAGGTGATCGGCCCGTCGCTCGCGCGCGACCTCGTCCGCACGTTCCTCGGGGCACGGTTCGACGGCGGCGAGCGTTATGTCAAGAGACTCGAGAAAATAGAAGCGATGGAAAGAGGGATGGCGAATGCCTGATTCGAACCTCCAAAAGCTGAGCGAGGCCGGCGTCAGCGTCTGGATCGACTACCTCTCGCGGAAGCTGCTCCACGAGGGCGAGCTCGAGCGGATGATGCGCGAGGACGCCGTGGTTGGCGTGACGACGAACCCGACCATCTTCCAGAAGGCGATCTCGGAAGGCGATGCCTACGACGAGCAGCTGAAGGAGCTCATGGACTCGGGCGAGAGCGACCCGCGCGAGCTCTTCATCCAGCTCTCGTGCCGCGACGTCACGGAGGCGTGCGACCTCCTGCGCAAGGTGTGGGACGAAGGGAAGGGCAAGGACGGCTACGTGTCCTGGGAGGTCGACCCGACCCTTGCCTACAAGCGTGAGGAGACTTACGAGCAGGCGATGCGCCTGCACACGCTGGGCGACCGGCCGAACCTGCACGTGAAGATCCCGGCGACGCAGCCCGGGCTCGGCGCGATCGAGGACTGCATCGCCGAGGGGCGGAACATCAACGTGACCTTGATCTTCTCGCTCGAGCGCTACAAGGAGGTCGTCGAGGCGTACATCCGGGGGCTCGAGCGCCTCGTGGAGGCCGGCGAGAATCCGACGCGGGTGGCCTCCGTGGCGAGCTTCTTCGTCTCGCGTGTCGACACCGAGGCCGACAAGCGGCTCGACGCGATCGGCGGTCACGACGAGCTGAAAGGGAAGCTCGGAATCGCCAACGCCCGCCTGGCGTACGCGCACTGGAAGGAAACGTTCGCCGGCGAGCGGTGGGAGGCGCTTGC
>JAWVDL010000257.1:0-3848 GCA_033857355.1 Gaiellaceae bacterium
GCTACAAGTTCTCGACGTACGCGACCTGGTGGATCCGTCAGTCCGTGCAGCGCGCGGTTGCGAACCATGCCCGCACGATCCGCGTCCCGGTGCACGTCGTCGAGCGCCAGCAGAAGCTGTCGCGCGCCGCGCGCCGGCTCGAGGTCGAGCTCGGACGCGAGGCGACGAAGCAGGAGCTCGCCGAGGCCACGGGCCTGCCGATCCAGCACGTCGACGAGGCGCTCGGTGCCGCCCAGGCGTCGGTCTCGCTGAACCAGACGGTCGGCGCCGACGACGAGGGCGAGCTCGGAGACCTCTTCGCAGACCGCGAGGCGGCCGACCCGTTCGACGAGGCCGAGGAGTCGCTTCGCCGGCAGGGCGTCCGTCGCGCACTCGACGCTCTCCCCGAGCGCGAGCGGCGGATTCTCGAGCTGCGGTTCGGCTTCGAAGGTGAGCCGTGGACGCTCGAGGCGATCGGGCACGAGCTCGATCTCACGCGCGAGCGCGTGCGTCAGCTCGAGGGTCAGGCACTCGCCCGGCTCGGCGCGCTGCGCGATCTGATCTCGCTCGCAGCGTAAATCCGCGCTAGTCTCGCTCTACCGAAGGCGGCCTCCGGGCCGTCTTCTTTGTTCTGTGAGCAACTTGCGAGTCATTATGGAGTCGTAAATACTCGACAGAATCTTTGGAAAAGCAGTGAAAGGAGTGGAATGAGGGGGAAGGCTTCACGCACGGGCGTGCTGCTGGCGTTGGGAACGCTGGCTCTCGTCCTCGCAGGCACGGCGGCGAGCGGGCTCTTTAGGCCCGTACGGGCCGCCAACGACACGCTGCTCTACGCGGGCGCAGCGGACCC
The DNA here is from genome assembly GCA_033857355.1 of Gaiellaceae bacterium. Classification (GTDB taxonomy): domain Bacteria; phylum Actinomycetota; class Thermoleophilia; order Gaiellales; family Gaiellaceae; genus UBA5186. Next base: position 830 of record JAWVDL010000257.1, read on the forward strand.
GACGTATCTCGATCCGACGCTCGTCTCCGACGGCGAGTCGTTCCGCGTCACCGCCCAGATCTTCGAGAGCCTCGTCTCTTTGAAGCCCGGCTCGACTGTGATCCAGCCCGGCCTGGCCACGAAGTATGTCTCGAAGAACGGCAAGGATTGGATCTTCACGCTTCGGCATGGCGTCAAGTTCCAGGACGCCACGCCGTTCAACGCAGCGGCGGTTTGTTTCAACTTCAACCGCCAGTACAACTACAGCGGCCCGTTCCAGGACGCGTCTGCGACGTACTACTGGCAGACCGTCTTCGGAGGGTTCCACCACAACGCGAGCGCTTCGCTCGGCGCAAGCCTGTACAAGGGCTGCACCGCCCGCGGCAAGTACACGGCGGTCATCCATCTGACCAAGCGGTCGTCGTCGTTCCTGCCCGCGCTCGTCATCTCGTCCTTCGCGATCCAGAGCCCGACCGCGATCAGGAAGTACGGCGGGAACAAGGGTGAGCTCGTCGGCGGCGTGTTCAAGCCGACCGGCACCTACGCGTTCAGCCATCCGACCGGGACTGGCCCGTTCCAGTTCGAGTCCTGGAAGATCGGCGAGTCCGTCGTGCTCAAGCGCTACACGAAGTACTGGGGCAAGAAGTCCAAGCTGGCTCGCATCATCATCCGGCCGATCGCGAACAACACGGCACGGGTGCAGGCGCTTCAGACCGGTGAGGTCTACGGCGCCGACCTGATCCAGCCCCAGGACGTTCCGACGATTCAGAACAACAACAACCTGAAGCTGGTCAACCGCCCGTCCTTCAACGTCGCGTACGTGGGCTTCCATCAGGGCCCCGGCTCGCCGATGGACGACCTCAAGGTGCGGCAGGCGGCTGCGTACGGTCTCGACCGCGCAGGCGTCGTCAACTCGTTCTATGCCGGCCGCGCACAGGTGGCGGTGGAGTTCCAGCCGCCGACGCTGTTCGGCTGGACGAACAAGGTGCCGAAGTACCCGTTCAACCCGACCAAGGCGCGCGACCTGCTCAACTCATCGAGCTGCAAGGTCCCGTGCAAGGTCGACTTCTGGTACCCGACCGGCGTCTCGCGGCCGTACATGCCAGACCCGAAGCGGAACTTCGAGGCGTTCTCAGCGAGCCTCGAGAAGGCCGGCTTCAACGTCGTGCCCCACAGCGCACCGTGGCGGCCCGACTACGTCGCGAAGGTCAACGAAGGTAGTGCCGGCGACATCAACATGATCGGCTGGACCGGCGACTTCGGCGATCCCGACAACTTCCTCGGGACGTTCTTCAAGGCGTACAGGCCGTCGTTCGGCTTCCACAACGCTGCGATCTTCAGCATCCTGCAGAGGGCCGCAACGGAGCCGAACTTCAACAAGCGCGTCGCCCTGTACAAGCAGGCGAACGTGATGATCATGAAGTACCTCCCGGCAGTGCCGTACGCGCACTCGCGGCCGGCGCTCGGATTCCTCAAGCGGGTCAATGGCTACGTCGCCAGCCCCGTGGGAACGGATCCGTTCGCCTCGGTCACCGTCGGAGGCTCGTAGAACCAGCGGCTGCGGCCGGCGGACGCGCGCTTCGGCGCCGTCCGCCGGCCTTCGGCCACCACGCCGTGCCTGACATGCTTCGCCTCTAAGTGCTCAGGTTTCTCGTCCGCCGGCTGCTGCTGCTCGTCCCGATCCTGCTCGGCGTCTCGCTGCTGATCTTCTTCTGGATCAGGGCGCTGCCCGGCGGCCCGGCCGAGGCCCTGCTCGGCGAGCGCTCGACGCCGCAGCTCGTCGAGCAATACCGCCACCTGTACGGGCTCGACAAGCCGCTCCCGGTCCAGTACTGGAGCTACCTGAAGACGACGTTGATCCACGGCGACCTCGGGGTCAGCTCGACCACGCACCGGACGGTGGTGGCAGAGATCCGCACGCGCTTCCCGGCGACGGTGGAGCTGACACTGGCGGCGATCCTGTTCGCAATCTCCGTCGGAATCCCGCTCGGCTTCTTCGCGGCGAAGCGCTACGGGGGATTCTTCGACCACGCCTCGCTGTTCTTATCGCTGATCGGGATCTCGATCCCCATCTTCTTCCTCGCGATCATCCTGAAGTACATCTTTGCGGTGCGGCTCGCGTGGTTACCCAGCGTCGGGCGGATCGACCTCATCCGCAGCTTCGACGTGAAGCACCCGACGAACTTCTACGTCCTCGACGCGATCTTGACGCGGGACTGGTCGACGCTCCTCGATGTGTTGAAGCACCTCGTGCTGCCGGCAATCGCTCTCGGCTCGATCCCGCTGGCGATCATCGCGCGCATCACGCGCGCGGCGGTGCTCGACGTCCAGAACGAGGACTACGTGCGGACGGCCCGCGCCAAGGGACTCGCGCCCCAGATCGTCGACCGGCGCCACGTCCTGCGAAACGCACTCCTTCCGGTCACCACGATCATCGGGCTGCAGGTCGGGCTCTTGCTCTCAGGGGCCGTCCTCACCGAAACGGTCTTCGCCTACCCGGGGATGGGCTCCTGGCTGGCCCAAGCGATCTTCACGCGCGACTACCCGGTTCTGCAGGGCGGGATCCTCTTCCTCGCGATGGTCTTCGTCCTCGTGAACCTGATCGTCGACGTCTCGTACGCGATCATCAACCCGCGGATCCGCTACTCGTAGATGAGCGTCGTAGAGCTCGAGTCCCGCGAGATCCAGCTCGAGGCGCCGAGCGGCCTCTGGCGCGAAGCCTGGCAGCGGTTGATCCGGAATCCCGGGGCGATCGTGGGCGCGATCTTCGTTGCGTGCTTCATCACCGCGGCGCTGTTCGCGCCGTGGATCGCGCCGGACGACCCGCGCGCCCAGCATCTGAGCCTGATCGCCAAGGGCTGCTGCCCAGGCCCCTCGTCAGCCCACCTGTTCGGGGTTGACCTGCTCGGCCGGGACATGTTCTCGAGGATCATCTACGGGGCGCGCTTCTCACTCCTGATCGGCGTCGTCTCGGTCTCGATCGGCCTCTCGATCGGGCTCGTGCTGGGCTCGATCGCGGGTTACGTGGGGGGCTTCATCG
>JAWVDL010000258.1:0-12816 GCA_033857355.1 Gaiellaceae bacterium
CGCGGACGCCGCGTCGAGGATCTCCACGAGCCGGCGCGCGGTGCCGGAGAGCAGCTGCGGAACTGCCGAAGGGGGCACGCCGGAAGTATCGCCTGCCGGGAACCGGCACGGCGAGGGACAGCGCGTGCTCCGAGCGCCGCGCGCTCTCGATCCGCGCTTGCCCCGATCGTCGGGCTGTCCGCGGCGGAGCTCGCCGCCGCCATCGTCGCCCGCTCTCGTGCGGAGCCTCGGCGGACACGGCTCTAACCGAGGGGATGCGCCTGTGCGCACAAGCCCATGGGCCGGTGTACACAAGCACAGGCCCATGGGCCTACCGGCCCACACGATCCTTTGGGACGAGTCGTCCGGCGCCGGTCCTCCGCGTGCCGGGTCGCGACCGCCTGATCCGGCGCTAAGCTCGCGCCCGTGGCAGGGCTCGAGGGGAAGACAGCGATCGTCACCGGCGCCTCGAGCGGGATCGGCGCGGCGACAGCCGTTGCGCTGACCGCCGCCGGCATGCGCGTCGCCGGCGGCGCCCGTCGCGTCGGTCGGCTGGCCACCGAGGTCGCGCTCGAGCTCGACGTCACCGATCCCGAGAGCTGCGAGGGATTCGTCGCCGCGGCGGTCGAGCAGCTCGGCGGCCTCGACGTGCTCGTCAACGCAGCGGGACTTGCGCTCGGCCGCGACCCGTTCACCAGCTCGACCGAGGACGACGAGCGCACCGTGCTCGAGACGAACGTGAACGGGCTCATCCGCATGACCCGCCTATGCCTCCCGCACGTCCGCGACGGCGGGCACATCGTCAACATCGGCTCGGTCGCGGGTCGTGCCGCCTACCCGAACGGCTCCCTGTACGTGACCTCCAAATTCGCCGTTCGCGGCTTCACCTACGCCCTCCGCGAGGATCTCCTCGGCCGGCCGATCCGGATCACCACCGTGGATCCCGGCCTTGTGGAGACGGACTTCTCGCGCGTGCGGTTCCGCGGCGACGAGGACGCGGCGCGCGCGGTCTACGCGGGCGTCGAGGCCATGCAGCCGAGCGACATCGCCGACTGCGTCGTCTTCGCGCTCACGCGCCCGCTGCACGTCAACGTCGACGAGCTGGTCGTCAAGGCGCTGAACCAGGCCTCCGGCGCCCGGATCCTCCGCGACGAGCCCGCGTGAACGGCAGCACCCTCACGATCCTCGAAGGCTCGACGTTCTGCATCTGCGACGAGATCGGCGACGTCGCGGGTGCGACCGGCGGGCTCTTCGCCGACGACACACGGTTCCTCTCGCGGCTCCGGCTCACCGTCAACGGCAAGCGGCCGCTGCTGCTCTCGTCCGGAAAGGTCGAGTACTTCTCGGCCGCATTCTTCCTCCGCAATCCGCTCGCCGGCGGCCTCGGCATCGACGAGCTCTCGATCGAGCGAACGCGTTTCGTCGGCCAGGCCATGGAGGACACCTTCATCTTCGAAAACCAGAGCATGCGGCGGATCGCGTTCGAAGTCGGCCTGGAGATCGGCGCCGACTTCGCGGACATCATGGCCGTGAAGGCGCACGACTTCGCACTCGGCGATCCGCTCAACGCGCCACCGCTCCCACAGGTCGTCGCAGGACACTGGGACGGCGACCTCGACGAGCTGCTGCTCGAGGACCCGGATCCCGGCGGCGCCCGCACGCGAATCCTGTTCTCCCGGGCCGGAGAGGTCGAGCCAGACGGCGTTCGCTACCGGCTCGAGCTCGACCCGCGCGAGCGCTGGGAGCTTCGTGTCGGGGCTTTCCCGTCTCGGAACGGCGACCCGGAGATCGAGCCACGCTTCGCCGAGCGCCACTTCGGCGAGGAGCGGGCGCACGTGCGCGAGTCGCTCGTTGCGTGGCGGCTGCGGGTCCCGCAACTGCGGGCCTCGTGGGACGACCTCTCGCGGTCGTTCGGTCAGTCGGTGTCCGATCTCGCCGCGCTGCGGATGCGCTCGGGTGACGGGAACGGCGACCCCGGAATCGGGAAGCTCCCTGCGGCGGGCATGCCGTGGTTCATGACCGTCTTCGGCCGCGACACCATCATCACGTGCCTCCAGACGATGCTCTTCGGGCCGGAGCTCGCCCGGAACGCGCTCGAGGTCCTCGCCCACCTGCAGGCTCGGGAGGACGACCCGACGATCGACGCCGAGCCGGGAAAGATCGTCCACGAGGTTCGGCGCGGAAAGGCCGCGGAGCACTGGTTCGCGCGCTACTACGGCACCGTCGACGCGACGCCCCTGTACTTGATCCTGCTCTCGGAGGTCTGGCGCTGGACGGACGACGTCGCCCTGGTCGAGCGGCTGCGCGAGCCGGCGATGCGAGCGCTGGCGTGGATCGACGACTACGGCGACAGCGACGGCGACGGCTTCGTCGAGTACGAGCGCCGAACCGAGCGCGGGCTTCACAACCAATCCTGGAAGGACTCCGACGACTCGCAGCGCTTCGAGGACGGCCGCATCGCCGAGGGGCCGATCGCTCCCTGCGAGGTCCAGGGCTACGTCTACGACGCGAAGCGCCGAATGGCTGACATCGCTCGCGAGGTCTGGCGCGACCGCGAGCTGTCCGCCCGGCTCGACCGGGAAGCCGACGAGCTGCGCGACCGCTTCGACCGCTCGTACTGGATCGACCGCCGCGGCGGGTACTACGCGCTTGCGCTCGACGGCGAGAAGCGCCAGGTCGACTCGCTCTGCTCCAACATCGGGCACCTGCTGTGGAGCGGAATCGTCAAGCCGGAGCGGGTCGAGCGGGTCGTCGACGCGCTGATGGCGGAGCCGCTCTGGTCGGGCTGGGGAGTGCGCACGATGTCCAGCGCGGACGCCGGCTACAGCCCGCTCTCGTACCACAACGGGACGGTCTGGCCGCACGACAACTCGCTCATCGCCGCCGGGCTCGCCCGCTACGCCCGCTGGTCCGAGGCGCAGCGGATCATGCAACGGATGCTGAGCGCGTCAGGCCACTTCGGCCACCAGCTACCTGAGGTCTTTGCAGGGATGCGCCGCGCCGACACGCCGTTCCCCATCGCCTACCCGACCGCCGCGCGGCCGCAGGCGTGGGCCGCGGGGACGCCGGTCATCCTCCTCCAGCTGCTGCTCGGGCTCTATCCCGACCGGCGTCGCCATCAGCTTGCGACCAACGCTCCGACCGAGCTGCCGTCCTGGGCCGGGTCGATCCGGCTGACCGGCATCCGCGCCTTCGACGGGCTCTGGGACGTGCACGTGGACGGCGGGCGCGTGAGAATCGAGCCGGCATGAGAATCGCCGTCCTGAGTCCGGTCTGGTTCGCAGTGCCGCCGACCGGCTACGGCGGGATCGAGTGGGTCGTCTCGCTGCTCGCGGACGGGCTCGCGGCGGCCGGCCACGAGGTGACGCTCTTCGCGTCGGGCGACTCGAAGACGCACGCGACGCTCGCCGCCGTGTACCCCGAGGCCCCGAGCGCGCAGATCGGGCGCACGCAGCCGGAGCTCCGCCACGCACTGTCCTGCTACGAGCGCGCCGCCGACTTCGACGTGATCAACGACCACACCGGGATGCTCGGCGCGGTGCTAGGAGGCGCGGTCGACACACCGGTCGTCCACACCGTCCACGGCCCGCTCGACGGCGAGCCGGGCGAGACGTATGCGTCGATCGCGCGTGTGGCGCCGCAGGTCGGTCTGATCTCGATCTCGATGAACCAGCGCAGGCCGAGACCGGAGCTGCCCTGGCTCGCGAATTGCCCGAACGCGCTCGACTTCTCGGTCTACCCGTGCAAGCCGCATCGCGGCGACTACTTCCTGTTCCTCGGCCGGATGAGCCCCGACAAGGGCGCACATCGCGCGATTGCCGTCGCGATGGAAGCCGGGGTGCCGCTCAAGCTCGCGGGCAAGAAGCAGGACCGGAAGGAGATCGACTACTTCGACGAGCTCGTCGCGCCCCATCTCGTCGGCGACATCGAGTACCTCGGCGAGGTCTCGCACGGCGAGAAGGTGGAGCTGCTGCAGAATGCGCGCGCCACGCTGTTCCCGATCGAGTGGGAGGAGCCGTTCGGCCTGGTGATGATCGAGTCGATGGCGTGCGGGACGCCTGTGATCGCGACGCGCTGGGGCGCGGTCCCGGAGGTGATCGAGGACGGGCGGAGCGGGATCATCGTCGAGAGCTACCGCGACATGGCCGGGGCGCTCGAGCGCTCGGACGACCTCGACCCGCTCGAGCTGCGGCGGTTCGCCGAGGAGCGTTTTTCGCCGGAGCGCATGGTCGAGGACTACGTGGCCGCGTACGAGTCGGCGATCTCGGCCCGCACCTCCTAGCGGCGCGTCAGGTTTCGCACGCCGGGCACTGCGAGCACGGGCAGCGACACGACCACGATGCAGGCGCACGCCGCCCAGAGCGTCTCCCTCACACCGATTGCCTGCGCGAGGGGTCCGGCGACCGCGAGTCCGATCGGCACGAACATGATCGAGCCGAGCATGTCGTAGGCGTACAGGCGCGAGAGCTTCTCCTGGGGGATCTCCTGCTGCATCGTCGTGTCCCAGAGGATGCCGAAGGTCTCGATGCCGACGCCGGCCACGAGCGCGGCGGCCAGGACGACCGCGAGCGGCGCGGGCAGGGCGAGCGCAGCGAGCACGATCGGCAGGAGCAGGATTCCGAACGTGGCCGTGAGGAGCATCCGGCGCGGACGGAACCGAAGCGCGAACACCCCTCCGAGCAGGAGCCCCGCAGCCTCCGCTGCCAGGACCGCGCCCCAGGCCGCGGGTCCGCCCAGCCTCGCTCTCGCGACCACCGGGCCGAGGACGTTCAGTCCTCCGCCTTCCGCCGCGTTCACGATCGAGAACTGCAGCACGATCGCCCAGAGCCAGGTGCGGCCGCGGAACTCCCGCCAGCCCTCTCGGAGCTCGCCGAGGAGGGTCGTCACCTCCTCGCGGTCCGCCGCTCGAACCGACATCGCGCCGATGAAGACCGCGCCCAGCAGGAAGGTCGCTCCGTCGAACGCGATCGCCCAGCCGGCGCCGACGGCCGCGACCGCGATTCCGCCCAGAGCGGCGCCTACGATCGAGCTCGCGTTGAGGGCGAGGCGCAGAACGGCGTTCGCCTGTTGCAGAAGCTCCCGCGGCACCGTCTGCGGGATGACGCCGGACGACGCGGGAAAGAAGAACGCGGTCGACGTGCCGTTCACGACGGAGAGCACGATCAGGTGCCAGAGCTGCGCATGGTGCGTCAGCAGCAGCGCGGCGATCGACACCTGGCTCGAGCCCGACACGATGCTGGACGCGACCATGACGTGGTGCCGGGGGAGCCGGTCGGCGAGCGCGCCACCGACGAGGATGAACACGACCTGCGGCAGCGAGCGCGCGGCCAGGAGCAAGCCGAGGTCCGACTTCGAGCCGGTGAGATCGAGGACCGCGAACGCGAGTGCGACCGGCGCCACCGCGTTGCCGAGGAACGAAACCGCGCGCCCGAGGAAGAGCAGCCGGAACTGCGGCTGCCCGAAGAGGGCCGCCGAGAGGTTCATCCGGGTCACGCAGGGACAGCCGTGGGCGCGCCGAGCGGGTCGTCGCCTCTGAACTCGCGCACGTCACGCACGCACAGCACCGCAACTGTCGAGAGCACGATCCAGACCGCGCCGATCCAGAGATACGCGGAGGTCCCGATCGCCTGAGCGACCGGACCGGCGAGCGCGTAGCCCGCGGGCAGGAAGGCCATCGCGCCCATCCAGTTGTAGGCGCTCACCCGCGAGAGCTTCTCCGGTGCGATCTGACGCTGGAGCGACGTGTCCCAGACGACCGTGCCGTACGAGAAGGCGAAGCCTGCAAGCACGGCAGCCGCCGCGATCGAAGGCAGCGGCGCGCGGAGCGCGAGCAGCACCGACTGGAACGCCGTGACCATGAACAGGGCGCCGATCACGAGCATCGCGCGGCCCGGACGCACGCGCACGCCGACGATCCCTCCCAGCAGCGCGCCGATCGCCTCGCCGGTCACCACCGTCGCCCAGGCCCACGCACCGCCCATCGACTGCCTGGCGATGTAGGGACCGAGTACGAAGAAAGGGGCATACGTGATCAGGAAGTAGAACGAGATCCAGCCGGTCAGGAGCCAGACCCACGTGTGCTCCGTGAACGCCTGCCAGCCCTCTCGCAGCTCGTGGACGAAGTTCGGCGCCGCAACCGTCCGGGCCCGCTTGGGAAGCCTCATCGAGACGAGGAGCAGCGCGCTCGTGGCGTACGTCCCCGCGTCGAGCCAGAGCGCGTATCCCGGGCCGACCGTCGCGACGATGAGGCCGCCGACGGCCGCTCCCAACGGGAAGGCCGCGTAGCGGGCGATGCTCATCAGGCCGTTCGCCGGCTGAAGCGACTCGGTCGGAACGGTCTCGGGGACGAGTCCCGTCGAGGCCGGCGAGTAGAACGCGGTCGCGGCGCCGCCGAGGCCCTGCAGTGCAATCAGCTCCCAGACCTGTGCGTGGCCGGAGACGAGCAGCGTTCCCATCGCGGCGCGGATCGCGCAGTTCGCGCTGTCGGAGGCGATCATCACGACCCGGCGCGGCAGGCGGTCGGCGACGACTCCGCCGACCAGCAGCGTCGAGACCTGCGCGAGCGTCCACGCGGCAAAGGCGAGCCCGACGGCCGTAGGGGATCCGTCGATCCCGAGGATGCCGAACGCGACGGCGATCGGTGCGAGGTTCGTCCCGAAGAACGAGATCGTCCTCGCGGAGAACAGCAAGCGGAAGTTGCGCTCCCGGAGCGGGCTCGTCATTCGGCCGCTCGCTTCTCGACGTAGCGCTTCAGCCCCGCGTAGGACTGCCAGAACGGCATCGCGTGCTCGTAGTCCCCGGCGGCCTCGCCGAGGTCGCGGCGGACGTGCTCCGCAAAGGCCTCCTCGCCGGCGCCGCGCTCGACGACGTCGACCCACTCGGCCAGCCGACGGCGCAGCTCGTCCAGGTGCGACCTCGGATCGTCGGCGAGGCCGAAGTGGATCAGTGCAAGCCGCTCCGGATCGTGGGCGGCGATCTCGTCGAGCGTCGCAAGCCAGGCCTCGAGCTCGAAACGCGGCGGCGGCGTTGGCGGAATGACCGCGGTGTGCGGCGGGATCCGGACCCCGGCGGCGTCGCCGGCGTAGAGCGTGCCGTCGGCGCCGAGGTAGCAGACGTGGTGTCGCGCGTGACCCGGTGCCGGGAAGCACTCCAGCCCGATGACCGTCGCGCCGACGACGTGCAGATTCGCCTCCGGCACCGGCGCGAGCTCACCCCAGAGGGCGTCGAACGAGTCACCGTAGAGCCGCCGTGCGCTCGCCTCGAGGCGGCTCGGGTCGGCGAGGTGCGGCGCTCCGATCTCCGAGACGTGCACCTGCAGCGCGGGATGCTCGCGCACGAGCGAGCCGGCCGCACCCGCATGGTCGAGATGAATGTGGCTCAGCAGGAGGTGCCGGATGTCCCTGAGCGCAAGTCCGCGCAAGGCGAGCTCGTCCTTCAGGCGCGGGATGCTCGAGGCCGGCCCGCAGTCGAAGAGCGCCGGGCCGTCCTCGGTGTCGATGACGTACGCGCCGATGACGCGGTCGCGGCCCTGAAACCCGAGATCGAGGGGGGCGAGCTCCGCCACCCCCCGATCCTAAGCTCACGGCTAGACGGCCGGTTCTGGACGGAGCCGCCGCGTGCGCGTGACCGCGAACGCCAGCGCAAGCACGAGTGCCGCACCCGCCAGTCCGACCAGAGTCCACCTGGCCCAGTCGAAGCCGCCGGCCGAGGGCGCCGTTCTCGGGACGCCGACCGCGACGAGGCTCTCGCCGAGCTGCGAGCCGCCCACATACCACCCGCCGCGCGTGTGCTGGCCGTCCCAGAACACCTGCCCCGGCTTCATGTACGTCACCGGCTGCGGCTCCGCGAACGGATACGCGTCCTGGCTGATCTTCGAGTTGCCGCGCGGCCCGGGGAGCGTCCAGACGATCCGGTAGCGCGCGCCGAGCTTTCCAGCCGGGCGCGGGTCCGACATGGGATCGGGCGACTGGCCGTACACGGCGGGGAAAAAGCCGGCAGCCTGTCCGAGATTCCCGAGCTTGTCGCCGCTCGTCTCCCCGTTTCCGACGATCCTCAGCGTCTTGCCGAGCCCGGGTCCCTGGATCGACGCCTCCGAGGCGCCCTTGGCGACCGCGCTGGCCGGGAGCGCGACGGCGCCCACGGCGACGAGCAGGAGCACTGCTTTCCTCATCGCGATGTCCTTTCCGACGTTGTCGGAGGGGTTACACCGATGCGCTGCCGGACGTTCCCACGGCCGCGGCGAGGGCAACCTCCAGATCCTCGAGCAAATCCTCCGCGGACTCGATCCCGACGGAGAGGCGGATGAGGTTGCGCGGCGCCGCGAACGGCGCATCGGCCGTGGACGCGTGCGTCATCCGCGCCGGGTGCTCGATCAGGCTCTCCACGCCGCCGAGCGACTCCGCGAGCTTCCAGATCTTGGTCTGCGAGACGAGCTCGACGGCTTCGGCCTCCGACTCGACGAGGAACGAGATCATTCCGCCGAAGTCGCGCATCTGGCGCGCGGCGATCGCGTGGCCGGGATGAGAAGGCAGACCTGGGTAGAGCACCTTCTCGACGCGTGAGTGCCGCTCGAGGAACCCGGCGATGGCCTGCGCGTTCCGGCAGTGCTGGCGCATGCGCACGGCGAGCGTCTTGATCCCGCGCAGCACGAGCCACGAGTCGAACGGGCCCGGGATGGCGCCGAGCGACTTCTGCAGGAAGTACAAGCGCTCTGCGACCGTCGGGTCGTTGGTCGCCGCGAAGCCGCCCACGACGTCCGAGTGGCCGCCGAGGTACTTCGTGGTCGAGTGGACGACGATGTCCGCGCCGAGGTCGAGCGGAGTCTGGAGATACGGAGTCGCGAACGTGTTGTCGACGACGAGCAGCGCGCCGACCTCGTGGGCGGCGTCGGCGGCCGCGCGGATGTCGACGACATTCAGCATCGGATTCGACGGCGACTCGATCCACACGATCCGCGTCTGCTCGTCGAGGTGGTCGCCGAGCTGCGCGAAGTCGGCCGCCGGGAGGTAGTCGAAGACGTAGCCCTTCGGCTCGTAGACCTGCGAGGTCATCCGGTAGACGCCGCCGTAGACGTCCGCGATCAGCACGACGCGGTCGCCGGGGTTGATCAGGTGCATGAGCGTGGTCGTCGCTCCGAGACCGGACGAGAACGCGATCCCGTGCTCGGCATTCTCGAGCGACGCCAGGCATTGCTGCAGCGCGCTCCGGGTCGGGTTGGCGACCCGCGAGTAGTCGTACCCCTTGTGCTCGCCGACCGCGTCCTGGACGTACGTCGACGTCTGGTAGATCGGGACGATCACCGCTCCGGTGGCGGGATCGGGCTCCTGCCCCTCGTGGATCGCGCGGGTCTCGAAGTCCATCGCCCCAAGTGTAGAGGTGCCCTGCGCAGGTAGAACAGAGCCGTGAGGTACCGGCAGCTCGGCGACAGCGACCTCGAAGTCTCCGAGATCAGCCTCGGCTCCTGGCTGACCTACGGTGGCGGTGTGGAGCGCGATCGCGCCCGGGCCTGCGTCGACCGCGCGTTCGAAGTCGGGATCAACTTCGTCGACACGGCGAACGTCTACGCGCGGGGCGGCGCGGAGGAATTTCTCGGCGAGGCGCTCGCGGCGCGCCCGCGCGAGTCGTACGTGCTCGCGACCAAGCTCTACTTCCCGATGGACGACGAGAACCGCGGGCTCTCGCGCGAGCAGGTGCTGAAGCAGATCGATCTCTCGCTCGCCCGGCTCCGCGTCGACTACGTCGACCTCTACCAATGCCATCGCTACGACGACGAGACGCCGCTCGAGGAGACGATGGAGGCGCTGACGGAGGTAGTCCGGGCCGGCAAGGCGCGTTACCTCGGCTTCAGCGAGTGGACGGCGCCGCAGATCCGCGCCGCGCTCGATCTGGTTCCTGGTGTGGAAAAGTTCGTGTCCAGCCAGCCGCAGTACTCGATCCTCTGGCGCGTTCCCGAGCGGGAGGTGATCCCGCTCTGCCGGGAGAACGGGATCTCGCAGATCGTCTGGTCGCCGCTCGCGCAAGGCGTCCTCACCGGCAAGTACAAGCCGGGCGCGCCGCCGCCCGACGACTCGCGGATGGCCTCGCAAGGGATGGGCTGGGCGATGGACCGGTTCCGTTCGGATGCTCTGCTCGCAGCCGTCCAGCGGCTTCAGCCGATCGCCGACGGGCTCGGGATCACGATGGCGCAGCTCGCGCTGGCGTGGGTGCTGCGCGAGCCGAACGTCGCGTCCGCGATCGTCGGTGCGTCGCGGCCCGAGCAGGTGGACGACAACGTGGCCGCCTCGGGCATCGACCTCGACGACGCGACGCTTGCGGCTATCGACGAGGCCGTCGGGGAGTTCGCCGTGTTCGACCGCGCACAATCGGACTAGGTCGCGCCCAGGAACTTCGCGAGGCGCCGGAGCGGCTGGTCGAGCGAGACGGGTTCGACTCCCGGTTCCCACCAGACGCCCTCCACGCGGAGCACGTTCGTCTTGCGGTCGAACACCGGCTCGATCCGGCCGACGATCCGGTCTCCGCGGAGGATCGGCAAGACGTAGTAGCCGTACTCGCGCTTCGCCTTCGGCACGTACATCTCCAGGCGGTAGTGGAAGCCGAACAACGCCTCGGCGCGGGCGCGGTCGTGGATGAGCCGGTCGAACGGCGAGAGGAACGTCGTGCGTCGCTGCGGCACGGCGCTGAGGTCCGCGTCGGGGTGGATCCGCAGCTTGCCGCGTTCGAGCCAGACGCCGAGCGAGCGGCGGCGCTTCTCCGCGATCAGCCGCTGGGCCGTCGGCCATGGGATCGTCTCCGTCGCCGGGTAGACGCGCTCGGCGAGGTCCCACAGGCGGTGGGTGCCGGCGCGTCCGGCGACCGCGATCTCGCCGCGCACGGCCAGGATCTCGAGCATGAGCCGCAGCGGGCCGCGCCCCCACCACGCGTGGCGCTCGGCGTCTGCCGGCGCGTCCTCCTTGAGATTGCGCGACAGGAGCGGTCCGTTCCGCTCGAGCTCACGGAGGAGGTAGCGGCGGAAACGTGCATTCTCCGTCAGGAAGTCGCGGACCCACTGGTGGCGCTTCGACGTGCCGTCCCGCCGGCGCTGGCGCATCCGGGCGCGCTGGAGCGGCAAGTCCTCGATCGGATAGACGAACGCGTCGTACTCGAAGAGCTTTCGCTCCTCCCACAGCAGGCGGTCGAGCTCGCCGCGGTCGTACGGCCCGAGGCGGCTCCAGAGCACGAGGTGCTGCGGCGGCGCGACCGTCGAGATCGGATCGAGCTGGAGGAAGCCGAGCCGCCGAACGGTCTCGAGCACGTCCGACGCGGTGCCGTCGAGGAGCTGAGCGTGGACGGCGGCGCGGCGCGCCTCAGCCTGGGTGAGTGCTCGCGCTTCTACGCCGGCTGCAAGACGTCGACGACCCGAGTCTCGGCGCTCTCGCGGTAGCCGTCGCCGAGCTTCTCGCGGAGCTTCTGCTCCAGCTCGCCGGACGCGCCGAGCTCCTCGACGATGTCCGCGCCACCCACGAGCTCGCCCTTGATGAAGATCTGCGGGATCGTCGGCCAGCCCGAGATGGACGAGAGCTCCTGGCGGATCGCGGGATCCGGGAGGACGTCCACGGCTGTGACGGGAGCGCCGGCCTCCCGGAGGGCACGGAGCGCCCGGTCGGAGTTGCCGCACATGACGAACTGGGGCGTGCCTTTCATGAATACAGCCACCGGCTCGTTCTCGATCACCTGCTGGATCTTCTCGCGCATCAGCCTGTTCCTCTCGTCTTGATTCGGAGCTCGTGGATCGTCCCGTCGCGCAGCGGCTCGGCGAGCGCGTCGTTCACGAGACGGTGTTGGTCGATCAGCGGCAGCGCGTCGAAGCGCGGGCTCGTGACCGTGACCTGGAAGTGGTCGCCGCTGCCCGTCCGGTCGACGACCGAGAGCTCGGTTGCGTCCGGGAAGGCCTGCTCGAGCAGCGTCTGCAGTGGGGCGGAGGACATCAGTGCCATGCTAGCCCGCGGTGAGCCTGCGGCCATGGCTCTTGTCGGGCATGTCTAACTTTGTGGCTCTGAGCCACTATCGCGGAAGCTGTGACAGTCGAAGCCGCTTCGCTCCACCAGCGCTGTGCCGGTGGACTGTCGCAACTGGACGGTTTGTGGCTCTGAGCCACAAACTCAGTTGCGTCCGGGTTACGCGCAGCGCACGAGCAGCGTGTACGTCCCGCTGTGCGCGCGGGCGCAGAAGTGCGTCGCGACGTAGCGGTTCGGTGCGGCGGAGCGGAACCTGATGGAAGCGTTCGGCTCGTGCCAGTCGTCGTGTCTCGACGTGAGGATGAGCACATCCGCGCGCGCGAGTTCGCCCACCGAGCGCGTTGCCGTCTGGTTCAGCGTCCCCGGCTCTAGCTCGACGTAGAACGAGGCGGGCTCGAACTCGGGGAGCAGGAAGTAGATGTAGGTGTCGGCGTAGTTCGTGCGGCGCAGGTCACGCGGGCCGACGAAGAGCTTGCTTCCGGCCGGAGCGGCGGCGCCTGCGGCGTCGACGATGCGCTGGACGTCACGCCTCGTATCTCGGTCGGCGAGTGGGAAGGTACGGCCTCCGTGCTCGACGTTCGCGCCCCGCATGGTCAGCGTGTTGAGCAGCGGGCCGAGGTTGCCCGTCGCGCTCGCGCGGGCGACGCCGAATCCCGCGGCGGCGACCGCGACCAGGACGACCGCGGCCGAGACCCGCGACCGCGCATCGAGGTGGCGAACGAGCGCCACGAGCACGGCCGGGAGCAGCACGAGCGATAGCACGCAGCCGGCGAGGATGTGCACTTCGTCGGGTCGGCCGAGCGTGTGCGGGAGCGTCGCCAGGGAAGCCAGGCCGAGCGCCAGG
>JAWVDL010000259.1:0-4126 GCA_033857355.1 Gaiellaceae bacterium
CCGAGCCCAGCTCGCGCAACAGGATCACATAGCCGAGGCCGAGGCCGACCCACGCGGGTCCCAGGACAGTCGAGGAGATCGCCACTGTCGCGGGCTGACGCGTCGTCGCGACTCCGTAGAGCACGAACGCGAAGAGCAGCGTGGCGAGGAACCCGGCCAGCATCCATTCGACGCCGCCGAGCTTCGCGCCCACCAGCGCGAGCACGGCACCCCCGTATCCGGCGAGGACGAGCGGCCGCAAGGGTCGCACCATCGAGTAGTACTCGTGCAGCGCGACGAGGGCCGCGATCGCCAGTAGCGCGACGAGCCACCAGCCGCCGAGCCAGACGGCTCCGAGCACGACCGGCAGGCCGACGATCGTGACGGCGATACGCGAGAAGAACGGCGTCATCGGCCGCCGAACCGGCGGCGGCGGCTCGCATACTCGTCGAGCGCGCCCCGGAGCTCCCGCTCGCCGAAGTCGGGCCAGAGGGTGTCCACGAACACCAGCTCCGCATAGGCGAGCTGCCAGAGGAGGAAGTTCGAGATGCGGAGCTCGCCCGAAGCCCGGATCAGCAGATCGGGATCCGGCATCCCCGGCTCGTACAGATGGGCGGCGACGAGCGCCTCGTCCACGTCGTCGGCTGCGACACCCGACTCGACGATCCTGCGCGCGGCCTCGATCAGCTCGGCGCGTCCGCCGTAGTCGAACGCGATCCAGAGCTGGAGGCGCGTGTTCGACACGGTCTCGGCCTCGAGGGCCTCCATGCGCGCCAGCAGCTCCGCCGGAGCTCGATCTCGCCGCCCGATGAAGCGGACGTGCACGCCCTGTCGCGCCAGGTCGGGCAGCTCGCGCTCGATCGTCTCGCCGAAGATCTCCATCAGCGCCTCCACCTCGTCTTGCGAGCGGCTCCAGTTCTCGGTCGAGAACGCGTAGACCGCGAGCGAACGAACGCCCAGGTCGATCGACGCCTCGACGGTGCGGCGCAAGGCGCGCGTGCCCGCGCGGTGCCCGGCGGCGACCGGCAGGCTTCGGCTCTCCGCCCAGCGTCCGTTGCCGTCCATGATGATCGCGACGGACTGCGCCACGGCCGGCAGCTCCGGCTCGTGCAGCGGGCGGATCGAGCGCAACGTCCTGATGCGGGTGAGCAGGCTCAAGGCCCGGCTCAGACCTCCATGATTTCCGCTTCTTTGTGCTTCAGCTGCTCGTCGATCTGCTTCGTGTGGTCGTCGGTGAGCTTCTGGACGCGGTCCTCGGCCCGCCGCTCGTCGTCGTCGCCGACCTCGCCGTTCACGACCAGCTCCTTTAGGTGCCGCATCGCGTCGCGCCTGATCTCCCGGACCGCGACCCGGTGGCCCTCGGCGAGGTTGCGGACGACCTTGACGAGCTCCTTGCGCCGCTCCTCGGTGAGCTGCGGGATCGGCAAGCGGATCATCTTCCCGTCGTTCGACGGCGTCAGGCCGAGCTCCGACTCCTGGATCGCCTTCTCTATCGCCTTGATCGATCCGGGGTCGAACGGCTGGACGGTGAGCAGGCGCGCTTCCGGCGCATTGATCGTCGCAAGCTGCTTGAGAGGGGTCTGCGTGCCGTAGTAGTCGATCTGGATGCGATCGAGAAGCGCGGCAGAGGCGCGCCCGGTGCGCACGGTGTTGAACTCGACGCGCGCGTGCTCGACCGACTTGTCCATCCGGCTCTCGGCATCCTTGATCAGGTCATCAGCGGCCATCGCTCCCTCCCTCGTCGCTCGGTGTGGAGATGATCGTCCCGACCCGCTCGCCGGAGATCACCCGCCCGATGTTTCCATTCCGAAGCTCGAACACGTGGATCGGCAGGTGATTGTCCATGCAGAGGGACAACGCCGTCGTGTCCATCACCTTCAGGCCGCGCTCGATCGCCTCGAGATGCGTCAGCTCCGGCAGCAGCTCGGCGTCGCTGCCCTGCTGCGGATCCTTGTCGTACACGCCTGCGACGGCATGCTTCGCCATAAGGATCGCGTCCGCAGCGATCTCGAGCGCGCGCAGCGCGGCGGCGGTGTCGGTCGTGAAGAACGGGTTGCCGGTCCCCGCCGCGAAGATCACGATCCGGCCCTTCTCGAGATGGCGGATCGCGCGGCGGCGGATGTACGGCTCCGCGACCTCTTTGACCTCCAGCGCGGACAGGATCCTCGTGTCGAGCCCCTGGCTCTCCAAGGCGTCCTGGAGCACCACCGAGTTCATCACCGTTGCGAGCATCCCGTTGTAGTCCGCGGTCGCGCGGTCCATCCCCTCGGCCGCGGCGGCCATGCCGCGGTAGAGGTTGCCGGCGCCCACGACGAGGGCGATCTCGACGCCGCTCGAGCGCACCTCGGCGATCTCCTGCGCGATCGCGTCGAGCGTCTCGCGGTCGATGCCGTGGTCGCGCGGCCCCATCAGGGCCTCGCCCGAGAGCTTCAGCAGGATGCGGCGGAAGACGGGTCGGATCCCGTCGGAGTCCCGCGTCTCGGACTCGGTCCCGAGGGTCACGCCTCAGCCCGCGAGCGCGAACCGCTCGAGCTCGAGCACCTCGGCGCCCTCCTCGGAGAGGGCCTGGCCAACCGACTTGCCGGTCTCGTGGATCCACGGCTGGTCGAGCAGCACCTCGGACGCGAAGAAGCGCTTGCCGAGCATGCCTTCGACGATCTTCTGCCGGGCCTGCTCGGGCTTCGACTGCACCTCTTCGGAGTTCAGGTAGATCTCGCGCTCGCTCTCGACGACCTCGTCGGGGACGTCCTCGCGCCCGATCCACTGTGACGGGGTGGCCGCGGCATGCATCGCGAGCTTGCGGCCGAGGTCGGGAGAACCGCCGCGGAGGTGCACGAGCACGCCGATCTTGTTCCGCGGCGGATGGGCGTAGCCGTCGACGACGGCGCCGTCCACGGCCGAGAAGCGGGCCGCGCCGGCGACCACGATGTTCTCGCCGAGCTTGGCGACGAGAGCGACTCGCTCCTCCTCGAGGCTCTGCTCGGCCCCGACGCCCTCGGCCTCGACCGCGTCGAGCACCTTCTTCGCGAAGGCCAAGAACTCGTCGTTGTTCGAGACCGGCTCCGTCTCGCAGCCCACGGCGACGATCGTCCCGCGTTTGCCGTCCTCGGCGATCCGGTAGCCGACCTTCCCCTCGGTCGTCTGGCGGTCGGCGCGCTTGGCCGCGCCCGCGAGGCCCTTCTCCCGCAGCACGAGCTTCGCGGCCTCGATGTCGCCTCCCGTCTCCTGGAGGGCTCGCTTGCAGTCCATCATCGGCGCTCCGGTGGCGTCGCGGAGCTCCTTGACCAGTGCGGCGGAGATCTCGGCCATCAGGCGTTCGCCTCCTCGGTCGTCGCCTCCGCAGGCTCCTCGGACGCGCCTTCGGCACCCGCCTCGGCCACGGGCTCCTCGCCCTGCGAGACCTGCTCGTAGTCGCCTTCGGGCGTCGTCTCGACGTCCTCGGGCGCAGGCGCCTCGGCCGCTTCGTCAGCGGCCGGCGTGGCCTCGGCGCTCGCGCCGTTCCCGTTCGTGGGCTGCTGGAAGTCGGCCGGAGTCGCCTTCGTCTGACCGGCGGCGATTCCGTCGGCGATCGCGCGGATGATCAGCGAGCACGAGCGGATCGCGTCATCGTTCCCCGGGATGATGTAGTCGGCTTCGTCGGGGTCGCAGTTCGTGTCGACGAGCGCGACGATCGGCAGGCCGAGCCGGCGCGCCTCGCGCACGGCGAGCTGCTCCTTGCGGAGGTCGACGATGAAGACCGCCTCCGGCTGGCGGCGCATGTCGGCGACGCCGCCGAGGTTCGCCTCGAGCTTCTCGAGCTCCGCCAGCATCGTGATGCGCTCCTTGGCCGGCAGGAGGCCCAGCTGATCCTCGTCGCGCAGTCGGCGCAGCTCGTGGAGCCGGTCGATCCGGTCGGAGATCGTGCGCCAGTTCGTCAGCAGTCCACCCAGCCACCGGTGGTTCACGTAAGGCATTCCGACGCGCTTGGCCTCGGCCTCGACCGCATCCTGGCTCTGCTTCTTCGTCCCGACGAACAGGACTGAGCCGCCGCGGTCGGCGATGTTCTTGACGAAGTCGTGGGCCTCCTGGACGAGCGCGAGCGTCTGCTGGAGGTCGATGATGTAGATGCCGCCGCGCTCGGTGAAGATGAAGCGCTTCATCTTCGGGT
>JAWVDL010000260.1:0-2834 GCA_033857355.1 Gaiellaceae bacterium
GCCGCGCCGTTCGTACAGCTTCGACGGCTCCACGCGCGTCACGACGTACAGGTCGCCGGCCGGGCCGCCGCCATAGCCGGGCTCGCCCTTCCCCTTGAGGCGAATGCGCGTGCCGTCCTTGACGCCGGCGGGGATCTTGACGGTGTACCGCTTCGTCCGCCGCTCTCGGCCGGTGCCGTGGCAGCGGGCGCAGGGCTTCTCGATCACGGTGCCGTTCCCACGGCAGCGCGGGCACGGCTGCGAGAGCGCGAACAGCCCCTGGCTCTCGGAGATCATTCCGCGGCCGTTGCACTCGGGGCAGATCACGGGGCTCGTCCCCGGCTGCGCGCCGGAGCCGTTGCACTCGCGGCAGGCAGCCGTGACCTCGACCGGGATCTTGGTCTCGATTCCCTTCAGCGAGTCCTCGAAGGACAGGCTGACGGTCACCTCGAGATCCGAGCCGCGCTCGGGCTGCGGCCCTCGGCCGCGTGCGCTCGAGGCGCTACCGCGGTTGAAGAGCCCGCCGAACAGGTCGCCGAGGTCGCCGACGTTGCCGCCGAAGTCGAAGTTGAAGCCGCCGGCGCCGCCGCCCGCAGGTCCGGGCCCGGGACGTCCGTTCGTCGAGCCGAAGCGGTCGTACTGCTTGCGCTTCTCGTCGTCCGACAGCACGTCGTAGGCGGTCTGCACCTCCTTGAAGCGCTCCTCCGAGGCCGCATCGCCGGGATTCGTGTCCGGGTGGTACTGCCGCGCCAGCTTGCGGTAGGCCTTCTTGATCTCGTCCGCCGAGGCGCCTTTCTTGACGCCCAGCGTGTCGTACAGGTTGGCCACTTAGACCTCCGGGACCTGCGGCGCGCCTGCGGACACGGCGACGCGGGCGGGACGGACGACCTTCTCCCCGAGCCGGTAGCCCTTCTGCAGAACGTCCACGATCGAGCCCTCCTCGGCCTCCGACGGCTGAGAGAGCACGGCCTCATGGACGTGCGGGTCGAACTTCCCGTCGGTGTCGATCTCGGCGACGCCTTGCTTGCCGAGCGCGTCGGCGAGCTGGCGGTGCACCAGCCTCACGCCCTCTTCCAGCTTGGCCTCCTCGTGCTGACCGGCCGCCTCGAGCGCGCCCTCCAGCGCGTCGAGCACGGGCAGCAGCTCGCTCACGAGCCGTTCGGTCGCCCGCTCGGCGAACGCCGCCTGGTCGCGCGCGGCCCGCTTGCGGTAGTTCTCGAAGTCGGCGGTGACGCGCTGGAGCCGGTCGAAGAAGTCGTCGCGCTCCGCCTGGAGGGAGGCCAGCTCGTCGACCCCGGGAGCAAGCTCCTCTGCAGGAGCCTGCTCCTCGATGTGAGTCGGTTCGGACGTCATTAGGACGTCTTCGCCTCTTCCTCGTCGACGACCTCGTAGTCGGCGTCCTCGATCACCTCGTCGTCGGAGCCGCCTTCGGTGGCGCCGTTGCCGCCCGCGGACGCCTGCTGCGCGCTCGCCTGCGCGTAGACCGCCTCGGCGAGCTTCTGCGAGGCCTCCTGGAGGGCGTCGGTCTTGGCGCGGATGTCCGCGACGTCGTCGCCCTCGAGCGCCTGCTTCAGCTCCATGACCCGGCCCTCGATCGTCGAGGCGTCGGACTCGTCGAGCTTCTCGCGGTGCTCCTTCAGGGAGCGCTCGGTCGCGTAGGCCAGGCTCTCGGCCTGGTTCTTCGCGTCCGCGACCTCCTTGAGCTTGCGCGCCTCGTCGGCATGCGACTCGGCCTCCTGGATCAGCTTCTGGACCTCGTCCTCCTTGAGACCCGAGCCGCCTTCGATGCGGATCTGCTGCTCGTTGCCGGTTCCCATGTCCTTCGCGGACACGTTGATGATCCCGTTCGCGTCGATGTCGAACGCGACCTCGATCTGCGGCATGCCCCGAGGCGCCGGCGGGATGCCGACGAGCTGGAACTTGCCGAGCGTCTTGTTGTAGAGCGCCATCTCGGACTCGCCCTGGAGGACGTGTACCTCGACGGACGGCTGGTTGTCCTCGGCGGTCGTGAACGTCTCCGACTTCTTCGTCGGGATCGTCGTGTTCCGCTCGATCAGCCGGGTGAAGACACCGCCCTTGGTCTCGATGCCGAGCGACAGCGGCGTGACGTCGAGGAGCAGGATGTCCTTGACCTCGCCCTTCAGCACGCCGGCCTGGATCGCTGCGCCTACCGCGACGACCTCGTCGGGGTTGACGCCCTTGTGCGGCTCCTTGCCGAGCAGCTCGGTGACCTTCGCCTGGACGGCGGGCATGCGGGTCATGCCGCCGACGAGGATCACGTGGTCGATCTTCGCCGCGTCGAGCCCGGAGTCTGCGATCGCCTGCTTGGTCGGGCCGACGGTGCGGTTGACCAGGTCGGCGACGAGCTCCTCGAGCTTCGCGCGGGTGAGCTGCAGGTCGAGATGCTTCGGCCCCTCGGCCGTCGCTGTGACGAACGGCAGGTTGATCTGCGTCGTCATCGTGGACGACAGCTCGATCTTCGCCTTCTCCGCGGCCTCGTAGAGCCGCTGGAGCGCCATCTTGTCGGCGGCCAGGTCGATGCCCTGGTCCTTCTTGAACTCGGAGACCATCCAGTCGACGATCGCCTTGTCGAAGTTGTCGCCGCCGAGGTGGTTGTCCCCGTTCGTCGACTTGACCTCGAAGACGCCGTCGCCGAGCTCGAGCACCGACACGTCGAACGTGCCGCCGCCGAGGTCGAAGACGAGGATCGTCTGGTCCGACTCCTTGTCGAGCCCGTACGCGAGCGAGGCCGCGGTCGGCTCGTTGATGATGCGCAGGACGTTGAGGCCGGCGATCTTGCCGGCGTCCTTCGTCGCCTCGCGCTGGGCGTTGTTGAAGTACGCGGGGACCGTGAT
>JAWVDL010000261.1:0-8903 GCA_033857355.1 Gaiellaceae bacterium
TCACACGCCACGCGTACGACGTCGTACGGCGGTATCGAGATCTCGGCGGGAACCTCGCCTTCCTCGCGGCGAACAACTTCTTCCGCGAGGTGACCCGAAACGGGGAGCGGATCGCGCGCGGGAAGCTTTGGCGCGAGCAGGGCAGGCCCGAAGCGGCGTTGGTCGGCGTTCAGTACGCGGGCTCGAACCACGGGGAGCGACAGGCGCCGTTCGTCGTCTCGGGGTCGGGGGCCGACGCGTGGGCATTCGCGGGGACCGGCCTGGTCGACGGGTCAGAGTTCGGGCGCTATGGCATCGAGATCGACTCGCGCGCCGCCGCGTCTCCCCCGGGGGTGCGTGTGCTCGCCTCGATTCCCGACGTGCTCGGGCCCGGCCGGACCGCCGAGATGACCTATTACGAGACACCGGCCGGCGCGAAGGTGTTCGCTGCAGGCGCGCTCAACTTCGCTGCGTCGCTCAGCGACCCGCGGGTGGCGGCGCTCGTCGAGAACGTCTGGACACGGCTGTCCCAGCCATAGGCCCCGCGGTCACGGCCGGTGCCTGGCACCCGCCTTGCCCGCCAATTCGGGCCGCGGCCCTTCGGGCCCCGGCCGGTGCCTGGCACCGGCGGATGGGGACGCGGCTAGTAGTCGAAGAAGCCGCGGCCCGACTTGCGTCCGAGCCGGCCTTCGCTCTGCATCTCGACCAGACGCTCGGGCGGCGCCATTCGCGGTTCGCCGAGCTTGTCGTGCAGTGCTTCGGAGGCGTGCACGTGGATGTCGATGCCGATTAGGTCGATCAGCGCACATGGCCCCAGCGGCCAGCCCGCTCCGTTCTCCAGCGCCTTGTCCATGTCGGCCGGCTCCACCTTGGCCTCGTCCAGCACGCGCACGCAGTCGTTCAACAACGGGATCAGGGTGCGGTTGACGATGAATCCGGGAGTGTCGTTGCACCGCACCGGCTGCTTGCCGGCCCGCTCCGCCCAGCGGTAGGCCGCCTCGACGGCGACCTCGCCACTCTGCTCGCCCCGGACGATCTCGACCAGCGGCAGCACCGGCGCCGGGTTGAAGAAGTGCATCCCGACGATGCGCTCCGGATGCGCGGTCCCGGCGGCAATCTCGGAGACCGACAGGGCCGACGTGTTGGTGGCGAGCACCGCACCCGGCTCGACGATCCCGTCGAGTGCGGTGAACAACTCCTGCTTCGGCCCGAGCTCCTCGACGATCGCCTCGATCACGAGGTCGCAGTCGGCGAGATCCTCGAGCTCGGTCGTCAGGCTCAAGCGCCCGAGCGCGCCCTCGAGCTCGTGTTGGCTCAGCCGGCGCTTCTCGACGCCGCGAGTCAGATAGCGGCTGATCGTGTCGCGTCCCCGCTCGGCCAGCTCGGTCGAGACTTCGCGTCCGACGGTCTCGAACCCTGACTGGACGCTGATCTGGGCGATCCCCGCGCCCATCGTTCCCAGGCCCACGACACCGACCTTTTCGATCTCCTTCGCCACAGCCGGCGGATCCTAAAGGCGCTCGATCACGGCCGCGAGCGCCTGGCCGAAGCCGATGCACATCGTCGCGATGCCGTAGCGCGCATCGCGGCGATCGAGCTCGTTCAGGAGTGTCGCGGTGACGCGCGCGCCCGTCGCGCCGAGCGGATGCCCGAGCGAGATGCCGCCGCCGTTCGGGTTCACATCGTCGAGGCGATCCTGCAGCCCCGCATCCCGCACGAACTGCAGGACGACCGACGCGAACGCCTCGTTGACCTCGATCACGGCGATGTCGTCCCAGGCGAGCCCGGCCCGCTCGAGCGCCTTAGCGCACGCCTGAGGGTTCCCGTGCAGCATGCGGTGCGGGTCGACGCCGGCCAGGCCGAAGGAGACGAATCGGGCTCGCGCGGTGAGGCCGTGCCGCTCGGCCGCCTGCTCGCTCGCCACGAGCACCGCTGCAGCTCCGTCGACGATCTGGCTCGAGTTTCCCGCCGTCACCTTTCCGTCCGGGAGGAACGCCGGTTGGAGCGCGGCGAGCTTCTCTGCGGACGTGTCCCGGCGCGGAGCCTCGTCGACGGCGAAAAGCTTGGCCTCTACCGCTACGGCCGTCGCCGCGCCCGGCGTGCCGTCGGGAGTCGGCCCGAGCCCGGCCGCCGAGGGCTCGACCGCGCCCGGCACCTCGATCGGGATCAGCTCGTTCTCGAACCGGCCCTCGTCGATCGCGCGGATCGCGCGGTGGTGCGACTCGAGCGAGTAGAGGTCGAGCTCCTCGCGCGACAGGCTCCATTCCTCCGCGAGCACCTCGGCCGAGATGCCCTGCGGGACGATCTGCCAGCGCTCGAGCAGCGCATCCGACACGTCGCCGCCGTTCGAGCCCATGGGGACGCGCGACATCATCTCGACGCCGGCCGAGACGACGAGGTCGAGCTGCCCGGACCAGATCGCCGTCGCGGCGTTGAAGTTGCACTGCATCGACGAGCCGCACTGCCGGTCGACCGTCGTCCCGCAGACCGTCTCGGGCCAGCCGGCGACGAGCGGCGCCATCCGGCCGATGTTCCACCCCTGCTCTCCGATCTGGGTCACGCAGCCCATCTGCACGTCCTCGATCTCGGCCGGATCGAGTTCGTTCCGCGCGACGAGGCCGTTCAGGACCCTGCCGGCCAGCTCGTCGCCTCGCATTCCCGCCAGCGAACCGTTGCGCCTGCCGATCGGAGAGCGGACCGCGTCGACGATCAGGGCATCCGTCGCCATCCCGGATCAGCTTACGCCGCGCGCCCTAGACTGCGTCGCATGGCCACCACGGCGACCGAACGGCGTCTCCTGATCGGGGGCGAGTGGGTTGAGACCGGCGAGTGGCGCGAGGTTCGATCACCCTATTCCGGTGAGGTCGTGGGACGGGTCGCACAGGGCGGCGCCGCCGAGGTTCGCCGCGCGCTCGACGCCGCCGAGCAAGCTCAGCAGGATCCGTTGCCTGCGCACAAGCGCGCGGAGATCCTCGTCCGCGTCGCAGCGAGCCTGGGTCGCCGCCACGAGGAGGTGGCCCGCACCATCTCCGCCGAAGCGGGCAAGCCGATCAAGGCGGCCCGCGTCGAGGCCGCGCGTGCAATGTCCACCTTCACGTTCGCGGCGGTGGAGGCCCGGAAGCTGACGGGAGACATGGTGCCGATGGACGCCTCCCAGGCAGGCGCCGGCAAGCTCGCGTTCACGCTGCGAAGGCCCCGCGGCATCGTCGGTGCGATCAGCCCCTTCAACTTCCCTCTGAACCTCGTCGCGCACAAGATCGCCCCCGCGCTCGCCGCGGGCTGCCCGGTCGTGCTCAAGCCGGCGGGACAGACGCCGCTGTCTGCATTCCTGCTTGCGGAGCTCCAGACCGAGGCCGGACTTCCGCCGGGCTGGCTGAACGTCGTCGTCGGGCCCGCGTCACAGATTGGTGATGCACTGGTCGAGGACGAGCGCGTGCGCGTGATCACGTTCACCGGCTCCGGCGACGTCGGGTGGAGCATCGCCGAGCGCGCTCCGCGCAAGCACGTGACCCTCGAGCTCGGGAACGCGACCCCGGCAATCGTCGCCGCCGACGCGGACGTCGACGCGGCCGCGGAGAAGCTCGCGGCGAACGCGTTCGCCTTCGCCGGCCAGAGCTGCATTTCGGTCCAGCGCATCTACGTCGAAGGCCCGGCCTACGATGCGTTCCTCGAGCGGTTCCTCCCGCGTGTCGAGGCCTTGAAGGTCGGCGATCCCTCGGCTGACGACACCGACGTCGGCCCGGTGATCGACGAGAGCGCGCGCACCCGGATTCTGGAGTGGATCGAAGAGGCCCGGGGAGCCGGCGCCGAGATTCTCACCGGCGGCGAGCTTGAAGAGGAGCTGATCAAGCCCACGGTCATCGCCGGCGCCGCGCCCGAGTTGAACGTTTCCTGCGAGGAGGTCTTCGGGCCGGTGTGCACGGTGAACCGCGTCGGGTCGCTGGGCGCGGCGATCGAGCTTGCCAACTCCACCCGCTACGGCCTGCAGGCGGGCATCTTCACCGCGAGCCTCGCGTCGGCGCTGCGCGCAGCAGAGGAGCTCGAGTTCGGCGGCGTCACGGTCAACGAGGCGCCGACGTTCCGTGCCGACCAGATGCCCTACGGAGGAGTCAAAGCGTCGGGCAACACGCGCGAGGGCCCTGCGTACGCCGTGCGCGAGCTCACGGAAGAGCGCCTCGTCGTCCTGCAGCTCTAGGGTTTCGCCGCGCCGGGCGCGGGAAGTGAAGCGAGCATGATCGGACTCGCACTCGCCCTGATCGTCGCAGGCATCGTCCTCGTGTTCTTCGCGGGGCCGTTCGGTTTCATCGTCGGGGTCGTGGGCCTCGTCCTGCTCGTGGCCTACGCGATCGGCTTCGGCAGGCGCGCGAAAGAGGGCAGCGCCTAGACCGTCCATCAGGCGGCGGATAGACTCGCCCCGCCTGTGGCACCCGCGTTCTTCTCTCGCTTTCGACGCGGCGCCGGCCCTGCGACCGACGGCTCGACGACGAACGGCGCAGCGCCGACGCCCGCCGAGCAGCGCCCTGCGGCGGCGCGCCGGCGGCCGCTTCCTCCCGCAGGTCGGCTGCGCCGCGACCGGCGAGCATTGATCCGGGTGCGCGAGCAGCGGGTTCGCGACCTGGGCGGACTCGTGTTGGAGATGGTGCGGCGCGACGCGTTCCGCGAGGATCTGGTCTACGAGCAGTGCTCGGAGCTGATGGGTATCGAGGAGCGGATCCAGGAGCTCGACGCGCTGCTCGCCACCGCGACGGCCGTGCGACGCACTCCGCCGGCCGCCCGCTGCTCCTGCGGCGCGCCGATCCTGTGGGGCTCGCATTTCTGCGCGAATTGCGGGCGTGCGGTTGCCGCCGGCAGCGAGGCCGTTACGTGTCCGAGCTGCTCCGCGCAGGTCGCCGCCGACGCGAAGTTCTGCGCTTCGTGCGGCTATCGCGTCGACGGCCAGTGCCAGGCACCCGACGTGTCCGCACCGGACGAGGCGGCAGGAGCCGAGTAGCCGTGGAAGGCGTGCCTCCCTCCTCCGACCCTGCGGCGACCGGCGGCCCGGGTTCAGGCGAGTGTCCGCGCTGCGGCACGCCCTCCGACGCCGGTCAGGAGTACTGCCTCGAGTGCGGGCTCGCCCTACAGGGCTCGGCTCGCGCGACCCGCGCGCTGGCCGGCGCGTGGCGCCGCCGGATCCCCTGGTACCCCGGCGACTGGGTCTGGGCGGCCCTGCTCGGCCTGGCCGTCGCGGCCGTGGCGGCCACCGTGGTCATCCTCGCCGATCGCGGAAACGCCGACGGGAACCGGCTCGTCGCCACCGACAACCGAACGGTCGGAACGAGTGCCGACACCGGCACCGTGACGGAGACCACGCCTCCAGAAACTGCTCCGACGACCACGCAAACAAAGACGACGACGCCCACCACGACCGCCTCTCCGACCAATCAAGTCCGCGCGTGGCCCGCAGGCCGCAGCGGCTACACCGTCGTCCTGAACTCGATCCCAACGACCGCCGGACGCGCGCGAGCGGTCGACGAGGCTCGGCGGGCGATCCGGGCTGGATTGCAAGACGTGGGCGTGCTCGATTCGTCCCAGTTCTCCACCCTCCACCCCGGCTACTACGTCGTCTTCTCGGGCTTCTATCCGGGCTCCGCCGCAGCCACGAACGCTGTTGCGGCCGCGCGCGACGCCGGTTTCGGCACGCCCTATCCCAGGCAAATCGCCCGTTGAGGTGTAACGACCCCGCTTTCGGGCTACGAATCGATCGGACGGCCCGCTGCGACGTGCTCTGTCTACAAATCAGACAAGACTAAACGGGACTTTGTAACAACCACTCGATCTGGATAGACTCGCGCCGGCGGGGAGCGCGGCCAAGGATTAACTCCCCGTTAACAAAGCCTTTTGGCGGCATCAATAGGATTCGGAGAGTCGAGACATGGAAGAGCGCGCCCTTCAGTTGCAGAGCTGCATGTATCAGTACTCCCGGGCGATCTACAGGTCTATTAAGGACCTGATCGAGCCTTATGCGGATCACAGCTCGCAGCTCGAATCGAGGCGTGAAGTGCTGATGGCGTGCGAGCAGACGATGGAACGGCTTGCCAAGGATCCGCTCTATTTCGCCAAACCGGACCGCGCGCTTTTCCAGGACATTCGCCGCTACTTCCCCATCACGGCCCAAGCTCCGGTCGCGTGGGCCGTGCAAGAAGGCGTGGCCGCGGCGGTCGCGTTCATCGAGGAGCAGATCGAGGCCGGCGCTCTCGACGGGGGGATCGCGCGGTGCCGCGCGACCACGCGCAAGGGGAAGCCGTGCCAGCGGACGCCGCTGCCCGAGCGGGACTACTGCCCGTCGCACCAGCACCTCGAGCGCACGCGCGTCGCCGCCTGACCGGCGTGGCGCCGGCGCGCTAGTCGGGTCGCGCCGCGGCCCGTTCAGACTCGGCCCGTGCCTGGCACGGCGCCCGTCCGGTGCCTGGCACGGGTCGTGGGCGAACCGAGCGTGTGCCGAATCTGTGTCGACCGGCCTGTAGCCCGTCGCGCGACGCTACCGTCGCTTCATGGCGCGACCGCTGCGACCGATCTTTGCCGGCGCGTACTACCACGTCGCGACGCGCGGGAACTCGGGCATGACGATCTACCGAGACAAGGATGATCGGATCGTCTTCCTGCACCTGCTCGCCCGCGTCGCGCGGCGCTACCGGTGGCGGATCCACGGCTACTGCCTGATGGGCAACCACTACCACCTCGTCGTGGAGACCCGCGAGGCGAACCTGGATCTCGGGATGCGCGACCTGAACGGCGACTATGCGCGGGGCTTCAACGGCCGTCACGAGCGGCGCGACCACCTCTTCGGCCGCCGCTACTGGGCCGAGCCGATCGACGACGAGGCGCAACTCGAGGACACACTCGTCTACGTTTGGAACAATCCCGTCCGCGCCGGACTCGTCTCCCGCGCGGAGAACTGGCCTTGGTCGGCTCTGCGCAGAGTGCGTCCGATAGATTCGCTCCTACGTGTCGCACGACACCGACAAGCTCATCCGCCAGCTCTCGCTCGTCTCCTACCTGATGGCGGAACGACGTCCGATCACCGCGCGCGACGTCAAGCAGAACGTCGAGGGCTATTCGGAGATGTCCGACGAGGCCTTCGCGCGCCGCTTCTACTCGGACCGCGCCGAGCTGGTCGCGCTCGGTGTCCCCCTCCACTCCCAGCGCGACGAGTTCACCAGCGAGGAGCTCTACACGCTGCGCTCGGAGCAATACTTCCTGCCGGCGCTCGAGCTCTCCGACGAGGAGCTCGCCGCGCTGCAGACCTGCTTCTATCTCCTCGAGGGAAAGTTCGCGTACGCAGAGCCATTGCGCCTGGCCCTGCAGAACCTCGCCCTCGGCCGGCCTGGCTTCGCCGACGCCCCTACCGCGACCGCGGTGCGCGTCGAGGTGCTCGACCCCGACTACTCGCCAGAGATGCCCGGCCGGCTCGGAAAGCTCGAGGGCGCGATCTCGAAGCAGCGCACCGTCAAGTTCGACTATTGGTCGATCGGGCGGAACAAGACCGCCGAGCGGACGGTGAACCCGTACGCGCTGCTGAACGACAACGGGGTCTGGTACGTCGTCGCGCAGGACCTCGACCGTAAGGCCATGCGCACCTTCCGGGTCGCGCGCATCCGCGGCGACATCCGTTTCGCCACGCGGCGCGAGCGCGACTTCCGGATTCCGACCGACTTCGACATCGACGAGTTCCGCGGGCGGCCACCCTGGCAGGTCGGTGAGATCCTCGGCGAGGCGAGGATAGACGTGATCGGCGACACGGCGTGGTGGGTGGAGCGGACGTACGGCGAGGTCGGTCGCGTCGAGGACGGCGTTTTCGTCACGCCCTACTCGTCCATCCCCCTGCTCGCCTCGTGGGTCCTGCGACAGGACGGCCGCGCGATCCCGCTCGAGCCAGACGAGCTCCGGCGCGAGGTTGCCGACGCGGTACGCAAGGTTCGCGCCGCGCATGAAGGGGCGCTGCCGCGGATTGCTCGCGAGGCGGCGGTGCCCGTCGAGAACGGCCTCGGGGACAGGCCCGCAGGCCCCGTCGTTCCCGAGCGCTTCGCAGTGTTGCAGGCGTTGCTCGCATACCTCCTGGCGGAGTGCGGCGACCAGAGCTCCGCCGAGATTCAGGCGCACGAGCTCGTCGACCGCTTCCACATCCCGGAGGACGCGCTCGAAGAGCACCTGTCCCTGCTCAACCTCGTGAACTTCGGCGGCGGCTGCTACACGGTGTACGCGGAGCTCCGCGGGGACATGGTCTACGTCGACAAGGAGCTGTACGGCGAGACGTTCAGGGCCGCGCCGCGCCTGACTCCGCTCGAGGCCCGGGCGATCCGGCTCGCGCTGGAGTTCGTCGGCCCGATGATCGCGGCCGACGCGAACACGCCGCTCGAGCGGGTCCGGCGCAAGCTCGAGGAGACGTTCGGGGAGTTCGAGCTGGCGCAGACGCCCGAGCCGCACGTGGACGTGGCCGAAGAGGACCTGGTCGGCAAGCTCACCGACGGAATCCGCGAACGGCGGCTCGTCGAGGTCGAGTACCTGAAGGAGGGCGAAGAGACGCCGTCGACGCGCTTGGTCGAGCCGTACGCCCTCGAGCGGCGACTTCCGTACTGGTACATCCACACGTGGGACCGCACGGCCGACGGCGAACGGAGCTTCCGGCTCGACCGCATGCGCAGCGCGCGCCTGACCCGCGACAAGTTCGAGCCGCGAGAAGGTTTCGAGCCGCGAGGGCTGCGCGACGTCCGGCACGCACGGATCTGGTACTCGAAGGCAATCGCCCGGTGGCGGGTCGAGCGCGGGGACGCACGTTCCCTGGCGGACGGCGCGGCGATCTCCGAAGCGCCGGTCGGCAGCAAGGAATGGCTCCTCGGCGAGATCTTCTCGTACCGCGGCGAAGCGGTCGTCCTCGAGCCCGAGGA
>JAWVDL010000262.1:0-4184 GCA_033857355.1 Gaiellaceae bacterium
CCGAACAGCGCGTCGAGAGCGTCGTCGCTCGCGAAGGCGCGGCGGATTCGGTCGAGCGCGTCGCTGTGGACGACGACGTCGGCATCGACGAACACGAGCACGTCTCCCCCGGCCCGCTCCGCTCCGGCGTTGCGCGCGGAGGCCGGCCCGGGACCTCCCGCCTCCTCCACGACGATCACCTCGTCCCCAGGCTCCACGGCGGCCTCGAGCGCGGCGCGGCACGCTGCGAGCGTGGGCGGTGAGTTCGTCGCGGGCACGATCGCGCTCAGGCGGGTCACGGGGTGATTTTGCATGGAATTTACGTCGTACCCTCGCGATCTCCGTTACAAGGAGGCCATGGCCGTACCGGTCTACAAAGGCCGTTTCGAGCAGGCACAGGCCGAGCGGCTTCTCTGGCGCGCGGGCTTCGGGCCGCGGCCCGGCGAGGCCAAGCGGCTCGCCGTCAAGGGTCTTCACAGCGCAGTCCGCTCGCTGACCCGGCCCGCGCAGCAGACGCTCGTCGGGCCCGCACCCGTCGACGACAAAGGGCGTCCGATCGCGCCGGGCGATGCCTTCGGGCACGACCATCTCTGGTTCCTCGACCGCATGGTCCGGACGACCGCGCCGCTGGTCGAACGAATGACGCTCGTCTGGCACGACTGGTTCGCGACCTCGAATCAAGGCGTCGGTTCCCAGCCGCTCATGCTGGCCCAGAACGAGCTCTTCCGGCGCTACGCGCTCGGCTCCTTCTCGGAGCTGCTGGTCGACGTGACGAAGGATCCCGCGATGCTCGTCTGGCTGAACGGGAACCAGAACACGAACCGTTCGCCGAACGAGAACTACGCGCGCGAGCTGATGGAGCTGTTCACGATCGGCGCCGACCGGCCGGGCGGCTACACCGAGACCGACGTCCGTGAGCAGGCGCGGTCGCTGACGGGTTGGCGCGGCAAGAAGAAAGACGACACCGGACAGACCTTCGTCTACGACGCCCGCCTCCACGACTCGGGCTCGAAGACCGTGTTCGGGCGCTCCGGGAGCTTCGACTGGCAGGACGCGTGCCGCCTCTGCCTCTCGCATCCGCTGCACGCCTCCTTCGTCGTGCGCAAGCTCTGGAGCTACTTCGTCCCGACCGCGCCCGGAGCCACGACCGCGGCCGCTCTCGAGCGGCTCTACCGCGCCGGCTTCCAGGTTCGCCCGGTCGTCGAGGCGATCCTCCAGCATCCCGACCTCTACCGCGGGCCACGGATGGTCAAGCCCCCCGCCGTCTATGCGGCGGGTCTGCTGCGCGCCCGGGGGCGTGGGATCGACACGACGGCGTGGACGCGGCTCGGTGACGCGGCCGGCCAGCGGCTCTTCTATCCCCCGAACGTGGCGGGATGGGACGAGACCCGCTGGCTCGACACTGCGACCTTCCGCGGCCGCTGGTACCTCGCCGCCACCGCGCTCCGCCCCGCGCTCGACCGCCCTGACCCCGCGCCGGCGAACGCGGCAAAGC
Source organism: Gaiellaceae bacterium (assembly GCA_033857355.1). Classification (GTDB taxonomy): domain Bacteria; phylum Actinomycetota; class Thermoleophilia; order Gaiellales; family Gaiellaceae; genus UBA5186. The sequence continues at coordinate 1,475 of JAWVDL010000262.1, forward strand.
TCGTCTCACGGGCGATCGCGTACTGGGGCGCGCCGGGCGTGAGCACGCCCACGCGCACTGCCCTCTCTCGGTTCGCCGCCGACGCGTTGAAGGAAGCGCAGGCGCCCGATGTCGAGAACGCGCTTCGCCAGCTCGTGGCCGTGTCCCCCGACCTCCAGACCTCCTGATGGCCGGCTGCTGCAACGACTTCTCGCGGACCGAGTTGTTCCGGCGAGCCGCCGCGGAGGCGGGCAGCGGGCTTCCGGCGATCGAGCCGGGCATGCCCACGCCGGCCGGTACAGGTCTCTCGCGCCGAAGCTTCATCGCCCGCTCGGCGGGGCTCGCGCTCGCCGTCTACGGCGGAGGGCGGCTGTCGTCCGCGCTGCTCGACGACGGGATCGCGCAGGCGGCCGCGGGGCCGAGCGCGCCCGTGCTCGTCTCGGTCTTCCTCGAAGGCGGCGCCGACGCGCTGTCGATCCTCTTCCCGGCCGGTGACCCGCGTTACCAAGCGCTGCGCCCAAAGCTGGCTCTGCCGGCGTCCGCAGGGATCCCCTTCGCCGAGGACGCACGCCTGTTCTGGCATCCCGCCACGGCGCCCCTCGCCACGTTGCACGCGGAGGGCAAGGTCACCGTGCTCCCCGCGATCGGCTACGACCACCCGGACAAGTCGCACTTCACGTCGCGGCACTTCTGGGAAGTCGGGGCGACTGACTCGGGCCTGCTCACCGGCTGGCTGGGCCGCTACCTCGACGTGACGGGCGCCCCGGACAATCCGCTCCAGGGCCTTTCCCTCGACCCCCGCCTGCAGCCCGCGCTCGCGAGCGCGCGCGTCCCGGTCGCCTCGCTCGACGGCCCGGACCGGTACGGGTTCGCGATCCCGAAACTCAATCTCGAGCGCAGGCTCGTCGAAGCGGTCGGCCGCCTCGGCGAGGCGCATGCGAAGAGCGCCGACCCCGCCCTCAGGCAGGCGGGCTCGACCGCAGTGCAGGTACAGAGGCTCCACACCCAGCTGGCTCCGTTCTCGGGCTCTGCCTCGGCGAATCCGTATCCGCGCTCGTCGAAGGACGATTTCCCACTCCGCCTGCAGGGCCTCGCGCAGATGCTCGCCGAAGGGCTGCCCTTGCACTGCGTGGCGATGCGCGCCCCGGGGATGTACGACACCCACTCGGCGCAGGCGGGAGCGCTCGACGAGGGGCTCAAGCTCACAGCCGACTCGCTGCTCGCATTCCAGCGCGACCTCGAGCATCGCGGGCTCGCGGACCGGGTGCTCGTGCACGTGTGGTCGGAGTTCGGGCGGCGGGCCAAGGAAAACGGCTCCCTCGGCACGGACCATGGCGCGGCCGGGATCGGCTTCCTGGTCGGGACGCGCGTCCGGGGCCGGATGATCGGCGAGTTCCCCGGACTCGCGAGCGGCCTCGACGAGCAGGGCAACCTGCGCGCCACGGCGGACTTCCGCGGCGTCTACTCGGCACTCATCGAGCAATGGCTCGGCACCGACGCGTCGCGTGTGATCCCGAACGCGGCGTCCTACGCGCGGCCGGCACTGCTGCGGTGAGACGACTCGCAGCCGCCGCGCTGGTCGTCGCCGCCGGCGCGGCTCCCGCTTCCGCCTCGGCTCCTCCTCCCGCCCGCGTCCAGGTCGCCGCCAAGGAGTTCTCGCTCACGCTCTCGCGGGCGAGGTTGAGGCCGGGCTGGGCGATCGTCGAGCTGGCGAACTACGGCGAAGACCCGCACGACCTGCGCCTGCGCCGCATCGGCGGAACCGTCACACGCTCGATCTCCGTCGTGGAGGCCGGGGATCAGCGGTCGCTGCGGGCCAAGCTCCTCCCTGGCCGTTACAGGCTGTGGTGCTCGCTCGCCGACCACGCGGCCCGCGGCATGCGCGCAACGCTCGTCGTCTCGCGGTAGCTCGACCCGGCTAGCCGGCGAAGCCGATGCGGGACGGCCGCGCGCCGTGGCGCGTCTTCGAGGCGCCGAGTACGTGGCCCTTGCCGTCCGTCTTCTTGACGGTAGTCGGACACGGGGCCGAGCCCGGAAGGATGTCGCCGTGTCGCAGGTGCGCTGGGAGTGCGCTCTTCGCGACGCGGATCCGCACGTAGGGCTTCTTCTTGCTGCCGGTCCGGTGGCAAATCGTGACCTTCGGCTTCGGCTTCGGCTTCGGCGTCGTGGTCGTCGTCGTGCTCGTCGTGGTCGACGGCGTCGTCGTGGTCGTCGTCGTGGACGGCGTGGTGGTCGTCGTACCGGTGGTCGTCGTCGTGGACGGCGTCGTCGTGGTGGTCGTCGACGTGCTCGTGGAGGTGCTCGTCGACGTGCTGGTCGAGGTCGTCGTCGTGGTCGTAATTGTCGTCGTGGTCGTCGTCGTGCTGATGGTCGTCGTCGTCGTGGTGGTCGTGGTCGAGCCGGTGGTGGTCGTGGTCGACGTGGTGGTCGAGCAGTACTGGTACTGGCCCGGATTCGTGCAGTACTGATAGCCGTAGCCATATGCCGAGCCGGCGGCCGGGCTGTTCGACTTCGCGACCGCGATGCTGACGAGAGCGCCCGCAGCCACGCAGATCAGTAGACCGGCTGCGGTCCTACAAAGATTGAGTAGCGCTCGTCCACGATCACGCAAGGCGTTCCCCCCGTAGTCCCTTACCGAGATTAGGGCGTTGTTCCTCGCAATTCAACCCTCGGACGAGGATCCCTGCGGTTCGGCTGCAGACGTGCGATCTAGCAGACGACCGCGACGACC
>JAWVDL010000263.1:0-5148 GCA_033857355.1 Gaiellaceae bacterium
TTCCGATCGTCGAGCAACAGCTCCTCGAGGCGGTGAAGCGATCGCTGTCGGACGTGGACGAGGCCGCAGAGCGAGCAGGGGCGGTCGCGATCGGCCCCGGGCTCGGCCGGGGAGACGAGCAGCGCGCGCTCGTTCGGCGCCTGCTCGACCGGCTGGACGTCCCGGTCGTGCTCGACGCCGACGCGCTGGACGGATTGGAGCCCTTCGAGCGCGAGGCGCCGACCGTCCTGACGCCGCACGAGGGCGAGCTGGCGCGCCTCCTCGACCGCGACTCGAAGTGGGTCGCAGCGCACCGGCTGGCGGCGCTGCGGGAGGCAGTCGACCGCTTCAAGTGCATCGTCGTCCTGAAGGGCTACGGAACTCTCGTCGGCGCGCCCGGCGACGACGGCGCTCTCGTCTGCCGCGGGCCGGCGTCGCTCGCAACGGCTGGGACCGGGGACGTCCTGACGGGCGTGCTCGCAGCGTTCCTCTCCAAGCCGAGCGTGCTCGAGCCTGTCGAGGTCGCCGCCGCTGCGGTCGTCGCCCACGCGGAGGCAGCCTGGTCGCACGAGCGTCAGTCCGGCCTGGTCGCAAGCGACGTGATCGAGGCATTGCCGTTCGTCCTTGGCTGAGCTGGACGCAGTTACCGACGCAGCGCCGTTCTCATTCACGGACCGCGCGATCGCAGAGCTTCTCCTCGCGCGCGGCCGGCGCGGACCAGCTCGGCCGCAGGTACGTATCCGAGCTGGCGCGAAACTATCGGCATGCACCGCTCTGAGCTGACCATCGATCTCGGCGCACTCCGCCGCAACCTGCGCACGCTGCTGCGCGCGCTCGACGGCGCCGGCGTGTGGGCTGTCGTGAAGGCGGACGGCTACGGGCACGGGGCCGCGGACGTGGCCGGGGCCGCACTCGGGTCCGGCGCGAGCGGGCTCTGCGTCGCGACCATCCCCGAAGGACTCGCGTTGCGGGCCGACTACCCTCAGGCGCGGATCCTCGTGCTCGGGCCCCCGGGAGGCAGCCGGGAGATCGCGCAGGCACGCGAGGCGCGGCTCGAGCTCGCGATCGCCGACACGGAGATTCCGGAGGGCGTGCGCGTGCACGTCAAGCTCGAGACCGGGATGGGGCGCTACGGCGCGTCGGAGCTGCCGGGCCGGGCGCGCGAGATCGTCGGCCTGATGAGCCATTTCGCCACGGCAGACAGCGATGCTGCATTCGTGGCGCGGCAGATCCAGCGCTTCGCCGAGCTGACCGACGGCTTTCCCGGTGTCGAGCGGCACATCGCGAACAGTGCGGCCGCGCTGCGCATCCCCGAGGCGCGTTTCGACTTCGCGCGCTGCGGTCTGGCGCTGTACGGCCTCTCGCCGTTCCACGAGGATCCGGCGCGCGACGGGCTCGAGCCGGTGCTGCTCTGGCAGAGCGCGCTCGCACACGTGAAGCTGGTCCAGCCGGGCGAGAGCACCGGCTACGGGCGGCGGTTCGTCGCGGAGCGCCCGACCTGGATCGGGATCGTGCCCGTCGGGTACGGCGACGGCTTCCGGCGCGACCTGACGGGGACGGAGGTGCGCGTCGGCGGCGAGTTGCGGCGCGTCGTCGGAACGATCTCCATGGACTCGTTCGCGGTCGAGCTGGACGGCGAGCTGCCGGTGGGGACGCCCGTCGTCCTCGTCGGACACGGCCTCCTGATGGAGTCGCATGCACGTGTGGCAAACACGATCACCTACGAGCTCGCGTGCGGGATCGAGTCAGGGCCGCTGCGGGCCCGGAGGACGGTCGTCGATGCGTGACGTCGTGGCCGGCGCGCTCGCGGGCGAGGACGCCTACGTGGTCGGCGGAGCGCTGCGCGACGAGCTGCTCGGCCGTCCCGTGCTCGACCTGGACGTGGTCTGCGCGGACCCGGAAGCGGCCGCGAGGAAGCTGGCGCGTGCGACCGGAGGGGCGCCGTTCCCGCTCTCCGCGGAGCACGGCGGCTGGCGCGTCGTGCTCGACGGCGGCCGGACCGTCGACTTCACGCCGCTCCACGGGACGATCGAGGAAGATCTGGCGCGGCGTGATTTCACGATGAACGCACTTGCCCAGCCGCTCGGCGGAGAGAAGTACGTCGATCCGCTCGGCGGCCGCGCGGACATCGAGTCGCGCACGATCCGGGCCGTCTCGGAGCACGTGTTCGACGACGATCCGGTCCGGCTGCTGCGGGCCGCGGTGTTCGCCGACTCGCTCGGCTTTCGCCTCGATCCGGAGACGGAGCGGCTCGTGCGGGCGCGTGCCGGGCTGGTCGCCCGTGGCGCGGGCGAGCGCGTGCTCGAAGCGCTTGCGCGGCTCGGCGACGACGGCTTCCGGCTCGTCGACGAGCTCGGGCTTCTGGAGCCCCTCGGCGGCTCTCTCGAGCGGCTTCGGCCCGGGTTCGGGCCCGAGTTGAGGCTGGTCGCAGTCTTCGGCGACGCGCTCGAACGGCTCCCGATCTCGAACGAGCTGCGCCGCCTCGCCCGGACCGTCCTCCGGGCCGAGCCGCCTGTGGACGACTCGCCGCGCGAGATCCATCGTTTTCGCCGCTCGACCGAGCCGTGGGCCGTCGAGGCGCTCGACTATCTGGATGCGACACGGTTTCGGCAGGCCGTCGAAGCGGCGCGTGCGAACGATCCGGCGGAGCCGCTCGTGCGCGGAGACGAGCTCGGGCTTCCGCCGGGCCCCGAGATCGGCCGGGTGCTGGATGCGATCGACGAGGAGCGCGCGGCGGGCACGATCGAAACGAGGGAGGAGGCGCTTGAGTTCGCACGACGCAACGCGGGCACGGTTCGCGGCGACGGCTGAGCGCGTCGCCGAGCACGGCGCCCGTCAGGTCGAGAGCGTGCGCGCCGAGCTGACGTGTCTGGTGACCTTTCGCGCCGACGAGCGCGTGCTCGACGTCGGGACGGGCGCGGGAGTGCTCGCGCTGGCGGTCGCCCCGCTCGTCCGCGAGGTCGTGGGCGTCGACGTCGTCCCGGAGCTGCTCGAGGCCGCACGTCGAGCGGCTCCCGCCAACGCGACCTTCGTCGAGGGCGACGCGGAGAAACTGCCGTTCCAGACCGGCGACTTCGACCTCGTCGCGTGCAGGCGCACCCTCCATCACGTGCGCAGGCCCGAGCTCGCGATTGCGGAGATCGCCCGCGTTGCGGCTCCCGGCGGCCGGGTGCTCGTCAACGACCAGGTTGCGCCCGTCGACCCGCTTGCCGGGATCGAGCTCGACCGCTTCGAGCGCGCCCGCGATCCCTCGCACACGCGGACCTTGGCGGATGCGGACTTTCGCGGCGCCTTCGACTCGAACGGCCTCGTGCTGGAGCACTCCGAGTCGCGGCTCCACCGCAGGCCGCTCGAGTACTACCTAGACCTGGCCGGGTGCACCGGCGAGGGGCGTGAGCAGGCGCTCGACCTGGCGCCGGCCGGCCGCGAGGCGTACAGCGTCGACATCGCCTGGTACGTGCTCCGCAAGCCGTCCTAGCGACTAGCGACGATCCTTGTATCGCCTCGCGCCGTACCGGACGAGGCCCGGCGCCAACGCCTGAGTCACCCCGAACAAGCGATACCAGCGCGGGATGAAGCCCTCCACCCGGCCGCGCCCGACCATCGAGACGATCCTGGTCGCGACCTCCTCAGGCTCGACGATCGTGGGCTCGAGGAACCGGTTCCCCATCCTGCCGCGTTGCGGAAAGCCCTCGGTCTCGACCGGGCCGGGCAGGACGGCGTGCACACGAATCCCGCGTCCGCGCAGCAAGGGCTGAACCGAGCGCGAGAACGCGAGCTGCGCGTGCTTCGAGGCCGCGTACGGTCCGCCGGAGGGTGCCGCGACGATGCCGGCGACCGAGACGACGTTGACGACGTCCGATGGGCGCGCGGCCTCGAGCCCCGGAAGGAATGCGCGCAGGCACCAGACGCTGCCCAGGTAGTTGATCCGCAGTACCTCTTCGATCCGGTCGGGGTCGCCGTCGAGGAAGGTCGTGCGCCCCGGGATGCCTGCATTGTTGACGAGGAGCGCGATCCGCGGGTGCCGCTCGAGCACAGCGGCTGCGACCCGCTCGACCGCCTCGCGGTCGGCTACGTCGCAGACCTCCGCCTCACCGCCGACCTCGGCCGCGAGCTCGCGCAAGGGGCCATCGCGGCGGGCCAGCAGGACGCAGGTATAGCCGTCCACCGCGAGCCTTCGAGTGAGCGCGGCGCCGATGCCGCTCGAAGCGCCGGTGACGACGGCGACGCGGTCGGCTACCGGCACACGCGGACGGACCGCGTCGCCGAGGCACGCTTGCCACCGGCCGCGACGACGACCGCACGCAGGACGTGCTTGCCCTTCTTCGCCTTCCCGTTCTTCCAGTCGACGAAGTACAGATCGAGGACACCCTTGCGCTTGACGGCGATCTTTCGAGCCCCGTCGAAGAACTGAACTGCCGAGATCTTCGTCGTCGAGCTCGCCACGACCGCGAGACGCGCGGTCTTCGGCACGCACGCGTTGGTGTCGGGGACCACCCAGGTCACGGCTGGGCCGGTGACCGCGTTGATCTTGACGGGCAGGAACGCGGTGTTCGGCATGATGTCCGGGCCGGTGACGTTGATGTTCTTCGTCTCCTGGTAGTCGTAGGCGATCATCGTCGCGGCCTGGACCGGGCCCTGCAGTTTGGGCGCCTGGATAGGCATCCCGAAGAGCGCCAGGCCGGAGACCGGGTCGTAGTCGCTCGCGCCGAGCAGCACGTTGCGGTACGAGATCGCGAGTGAGAGCGGGTCCACGCCCGATCCGTTGTCGGTGACCCGGGCGACCAGCGTGTGGCGCCCGCGGGCGATCCGCTTCGTCAGCAGCTTGATCGTCGGCGGCCGCACGTCGTTCGCCCACGAGCGGAGCAGGTAGCGGCCGGGCATCAGCTGTCCGGTGAACGGGTCGCGGGGCGAGTCCACCGAGACGTAATAGTTCTTCGGGGGCGGCAGCTGGTCTCCGGCGGCCCCGATGTCCAGCGGGAAGTCGAACGTGAGCGGGTTCACGTTCGTGGGGATGCCTGCGTAGCCGGTGACGTCGTTCTCGTTCGGCGACGCGAGGAAGAACGGGTCGGCGATGGCCCCTGCCGCGGTGGCGATCACGGCGACGCCGACGTTCGCAACCGGCGCCGTCACGGTGGTGACGTAGAGCTGCTCGGCGCCGTCCTCGCG
>JAWVDL010000264.1:0-2794 GCA_033857355.1 Gaiellaceae bacterium
CCGCGCACGCGAGCGGCCCGCCGACGCGGGCGAGCTCGGTCACGCGGGGACGACCGTGACGATCGCGCGGTCCGCGTGGCCGTCCTGCAGCACGAAGAGGCCGTAGCGACCGACCGCCCGCGGCGCGCGGATCCGCACGATTCCATGCTTCGAGATCCCCGTCCGTCCGTCGAGCCGCCAGCGCACGGTTCCGGCTCCCGAGTAGCGCACGGCGATCGCGCCCCCGGCTCGCACGCGGATCGCCCGTCGGGCAAGCGTCACATAGCGCACGAAGACGTGCTGCGGCGCACTTGCAGGGCCAACGTTGCCGGCGAGGTCGACGGCGCCTACGGAGACGCTGTGCCGGCCGCGGGGAAGGTCTGCGCCGTGCACCCGCAGGTAGAGATCGAGCTTTCCGTCGAGCGGATAGAAGTGACTGACGACGGCGCGGCGACCGTCGACGTACACGATTCCCTTCGCCTGCTCGGAGACCCGGTAGCGCACCTTTGCCTTGCGGTGCGCGGGAGAGAGCTCGTGCGGCTCGATCGAGACGAGCGTTGTCTTCGGCGCGGTCGTGTCGACGCGAATGGCGTTCGGAAGCAGGATCGTTTGGCGCGCGCGGGCGAAATGCACGCGTGGCCAGTACGCGCCGTCTGGCGCGAGCACGCCGCCGTCCGTTCGCCCGTTCCAGACGAAGCTCTGTCTGCCGCTGGCGAACCGAGCGCGCTCGACGAGCTGCCGCACGGCCTGCCCGTTTGCATCGACGATCGTGATCGTGAGGCGATCCGCCTTCCGGAGGCCGAGCTGCACCTCGGCCGCATCCCGCGGGCATTCGCAGAGCGGCGAGAACACGATGGCAGGACTCGTGCTGTTGATCGGGCTCAGCTCGAGCTTCAGCCCCTCGGTAACCGCGAACGCCGCAGCCGTACCCCCGAGCAGAAAGAGGATCAGCAACGTCGAGAGCAACCGGGCCACAGCCCGGCGATTCTAGGTGCGTGGAGGGGTCTAGACCCCCGCCAACACTCGCTCGCGCCGCGGGCGCACGTGCGTGCGGACGCCCGTAGCGAGGCCGAGCCGCTCGCACTCCTCACGCGTGACCTGGGCCCAGAGCTCGCCGTCGTCGTCCAGCTGCAGCTCGACCCGCACCTCGAATCCGAGATGGACGACGCGCTGGACCGTTCCCACGGTCGTCCCTTCGGCGGGCTCGAGCAGCAGCTCGACGTCGTGCGGGCGGATGTACTCGCCGCCGAGCCTGCTGACTGGGCCTACGAAGGTCATCACGAACTCGTTCGCCGGCTCCTCGTACAGCTCGCGCGGCGCGCCGACCTGCTCGACGCGGCCGCTGTTCATCAGGACGATCTGGTCGGCGACGTCCATCGCCTCCTCCTGGTCATGCGTGACGAACACCGTCGTGACGTGCACCTCGTCGTGCAGTCGGCGCAGCCAGGCGCGCAGCTCCTTCCGCACCCGCGCGTCGAGTGCGCCGAAGGGCTCGTCGAGGAGCAGCACCTCCGGCTCGACCGCGAGCGCGCGGGCGAGTGCCATCCGTTGCCTCTGGCCGCCGGAAAGCTGTGCCGGATACCGCTTGCCGAGCCCCTGGAGCTGTACGAGCTCGAGCAGCTGGTCGACGCGAGCCCGAATCTCCTTGCGCGGACGGCGGCGGATCGTCAGCCCGAACGCGACGTTCTCCCAGACCGTCATGTGCTTGAAAGGCGCGTAGTGCTGGAAGACGAAGCCGACGCCGCGCTTCTGAGGCGCGAGCGCCGTCGCCTCCTTGCCGGAGATGAACACGTCGCCGGCGTCGGGCCGCTCGAGCCCTGCGATCACGCGCAGGAGTGTCGACTTCCCACTCCCGCTCGGGCCGAGGAGCGCCGTGAGCGACCCACTCTCGACCTGGACCGAGACGTCTTCGAGCGCAACGAAGTCGCCGAACCGCTTGGTCACGTTCCGAGCCTCGATCATTAGACTCCTTCCTTCGGGCGCAGCACGGACATGACCAGCAGGGTCAGCATCGCGAGCGTCGCGAGCATCACCGACGCGGTGTACGCGTTGACGGTCTGGAACTCCTGGTACGAGCGGTCGACGTAGGTCGTGAGCGTCTGCGTCCGCCCAGCGATCGACCCCGAGACGACCGCGAGCGCCCCGTACTCGCCGATCGCGCGCGCCATCGTCAGCACGACGCCGTAGGCGACCGCCCAGCGGATCGCGGGAAAGGTCACGCGCCGAAACGTGGTGAACGCCGACGCGCCGAGGGTCGCCGCGGCCTCCTCCTGGTCGGTGCCGATCTCGCGCAAGACCGGCACGACCTCACGGACGACGAACGGGAGCGAGACGAAGATCGTCGCGAGCAGCATCGACGGGAACGCGAACAGAACCTGGACGGGCAGGCCGTGGAGCCAGCCACCCGGGCCGTAGAGCAGCACCAGCGAGAAGCCGACCACGACCGGGGAGAGAGCAAGCGGAAGGTCGACGAGCGCGTTCACGATCCCGACGCCGGGCAAGCGGTGCCGAACGACCGCGAGCGCGCAGAGGATGCCGAACACCGTGTTCAGCGGGACGGCGATGACCGCGATCTCGAGCGTCAGCTTGAGCGCGTGCAGGAAGTCGGGGCTGGAAACGACCTGCCGCACCGGCTCGAGCCCGTGCTCGAACGTCCTGTAGAACACGAGGCCGACCGGGGCGAGCAAAAGCAGCCCCACGTAAGCCACCGCGACGAGCCGGAGTCCGAACCTAGCGATCATGGCGCGTCGACCACCTCCTCAATCCGCCGATGCCGATCAGCACGGCGAACGAGAGCAGCAGCAGCTCGAGCGAA
>JAWVDL010000265.1:0-4525 GCA_033857355.1 Gaiellaceae bacterium
AGCTTCCTGATCGGCGCGCGGATCGTCCAGGGCGTCGGATCGGCGCTGATGAACCCGGCGACGCTGTCGATCATCACGGCGACGTTCCCGCCCAGGCAGCGCGGGATGGCGATCGGGATCTGGGCCGGCGTCTCGGCGATGGCGCTCGCGATCGGACCGCTCCTGGGCGGAATCCTCACGCAGCAGATCAGCTGGGGCTGGATCTTCTTCGTCAACGTCCCGGTTGGGATCCTCGCGATCGTGGTCGCCCGGATCGTGATCGACGAGTCGCGCGACACCTCGCACGAGCAGAAGCTCGATCTACCCGGCCTGCTCAGCTCGGCGGTCGGGCTCTTCGCGCTCACCTACGGCCTGATCGAGGCGAACAAGTACGGCTGGACGTCCGGGCGGATCCTGGGGCTGTTCGCGCTGTGCGTTCTGGCTCTCGGGCTCTTCGTCGTGATCGAGATGCGGTCGCGGCTGCCGATGCTCGACCTTTCGCTGTTCAAGAATCCCACGTTCGCCGGGGCGAACCTCGTGATGCTGCTCGTCGCGCTCGCGATGTTCGGCGTCTTCTTCTTCGTTTCGCTCTACATGCAGAACGTGCTCGGCTACTCCCCCACGCAGGCCGGTGCGGCCTTCCTGCCGATGACCGTCCTCATCGTGCTGATCGCGCCGATCGCCGGCAAGCTCTCCGACCGCGTCGGATCGCGCTGGCTGATGGGAACCGGGATGATCCTCGTCTCCGCCTCGCTTCTGATCTTCTCGCGCCTGGGGCTAGGCTCGACCTACTGGCATATCCTCCCGGGCCTGATCGTCGGCGGACTCGGCATGGCGCTGACGATGACTCCTACGACCGCAGCGGCAATGGGCTCGGTCGCCGTGGACAAGGCCGGCGTGGGATCCGCGGTGCTGAATTCCATGCGCCAGGTCGGAGGCTCGCTCGGAATCGCCTTGATGGGCGCGATCGTGGTCAGCTACGTCTCGGCGCCTGCCCGGAGCCCGCAGGCCCTGCCGCAGTTCATCGACGGTCTCCAACATGCACTGCTGGTCGCCGCAGCAATCGCCTTCGTCTCGTCGATCGTCGCAGTGTCTCTCGTCCGCCAGGTGCGCCACGCGCCTGAGACGACCACGCTGGCCGAAGCGGCTTAATTCGACCCCGGAAAAAGGAGAAGCCCCGGCTGCGGCTCCGGGGCTTCGATCCGTTTGGCGCTTGGTCGGGGCGATTCTCCCGGAAGCCTTGGCTCTGCGGCCCAGCCACGCTTCCGAGCTTTGTACCGCCTCGGCTTGGTGCGCCCCCGCAGTCGGACTGGCGTCTGACCGGCTGCAAGTGGGCTCACCATAGGCCGTGTCCGCCGGTCCGTCAAGTACCTCAGTCAAGTGATTTTCAAATTCCCGAGTTGACCGGAAACCCCGCTCCATATGCCCCTTTAGGGGGATGGCCCGAACGGACCACTTGCACTTTGGTGAAGTGTAGGTTTCACTTCCCCCTCGGGAGCCGCATTCGACTGCAATGAGCACGCGCATCGACACCCGTCAGCACCGCCAGGTTCAGCCCTCCGGACTGAGGCTGGGCGAGCGCCTGCGCCAGCTGCGCGTCGCGGCCAACCTGACTCAGACCGATCTCGCCGGCGAGCGCTTCTCCAAGGAGTACGTCAGCCAGATCGAGCGAGGGAAGACCCGCCCCACGCGCGAGACGATCGAATGGCTCGCGGCGCGGCTGAGCGTCGACGCGAGCTTCCTCGCAAACGGCGTGTCCGCCGACGAGCGCGGCCGGGTCGACGCAGTCCTGGCCCGTGCCGAGGCTCTCGTCGAGGCCGACCACAACGACGAGGCGCTCGAGGAGCTCGACGGAGCGCGCTCCGCTGTCCTCGCCACCGGACTCCCGGAGCTCGAGGTCAAGCACCTGACCCTTGCCGCGCGCGCCCGTCTGACCAACGGCGAGGTGCGCCAGGCCCTCGAGCTGTTGACGCAGGCTCGCTCGCTCAGCGAAGCGCCCGAGTTCTCCGACGTCGACCGTGCCGAGGTCCTGTTCCGGCTCGGAACCTGTCGCTACGCCCTGTCGAGCATCGCGACCGCGCTCGGGCTCTTCAACGAGGCCCTCACGCTCGCGGAGCGCTCGGGGATGCCTTGCGATCTCCTCCGCTCCAACATTCTCGGGTACCGCTCGCGGTGCTATCGCCGGCAGCGCGACTTCGAAGCCGCGCGCGAGGACGTCGAGCGCGCGCTCGAGCTCGCCGAGGCTGTCGACGACCCGCGTGCCGTCGCCCGTGTCTACTTCAACGCCTCGCTCGTCGCCGAGCGCCAGGGCCACTGGGTGCTCGCCCGCTCGTATGCAGAGCGCGCGAAGGCGCAGTACGAGGAGCTCTCGGACAAGCTGAACGTCAGCCGCCTGATGAACAACCTCGGCGGCCTCAACTTCCTCCTCGGCAAGCCCGAGGACGCCATCGTCCATCTCAAGGACGCCTTCCGCGTCGCCCTCGACATGGGCGAGAACGCGGAGGCTGCGCAGGCGGTTTCCTCGCTGGCACAGGTGCACCTGCGCACGGGCGACATCGAGACCGCCGAGGAGCAGGCGCGGCACGCGCTCGAGCTGCTCGACGGGCGCGAGGACTACCTCGACGAGATCGGAAACGCTCGCCTCGTCCTCGGCCGCTCGCTGCTCGAGCAGGGCCGGCTCGACGAGGCCGAGCAGGCGTTCACCGACGCCGACTCCAGCTTCGAACAGCTTTCCTCAGCCAGTCACCGTGCGGCCGCCTGGGTCGCGATGGGTGACCTCGCGACTCGCCGGGGGGACGATCGCGCGGCCGCTCACCACTATCGAAATGCAGCCGAAGCGCTGCAGGACTTCCGGTTCTAGGAAGGGGGTGAAATCCTTGACGCAGGCTCGCCTCATCTACGTGATCCTCTTCGCCTGTCTGGTCGCGTCTCTCATGGGTAAGGCCCACGCCTTCCCGGGACTCGGCTTCGCAGACGGTCCGAGGTAGGCTCCTCGGGTAGTGAACCCGGCAGGAACTGTGGCCTTACTCGCCGTGCTACTTGCGGCGGGCTGCGGATCTAGCGGCGGAACCACCCTCGAGAGTCTGTGGAAACAGCCCGGCGAGAACGTCGGTCTGGTAGCCGGTACGTCGGACTACGCCACAGGCTCCGTCAGAGTCTCCTTCCTCGTCATCGGACACGACGGACGCCCGGTCAATCGACCCGAGGCCCGTCTCTGGCTTGCGCGCTCGCGAAAGGACAAGCCTTTCGCGAGCGCAACGGCCTCGCTCGAGTCGATCGGCATCCCAGGTGCCGCCACCGACTCCGGCGACGTGAGCCATCTCTACGTCGGCCGCTTCCGCCTCAGTCGGCCGGGGCGCTACTGGCTCCTCGCGCAACCGATCGGAGGCTCGCCGATCCAGGCGCTCGGAACGCTGGACGTGAAGGCCCGCAGCCATTCGCCGGCGATCGGCGCGCGCGCCTACCCGTCGAGGACGCCGACGCTCGCGACCACGGCAGGGCGCACTGCGCCTCTCACGACCCGCATTCCGCCCGACCGGGCGCTGCTCCGCTATTCGATCGCCGACTCCCTCGCGGCCCATGTGCCCTTCGTGGTCGTCTTCGCCACGCCGAAGTTCTGCGAGAGCCGCACATGCGGCCCGGTCGTGGACGTCGTCGATTCCGTTCGCGCGCGATTCGCGGGTCAGGGCGTCCGGTTCATCCACGTCGAGATCTACCGGGGAAACAACCCGCAGGACGGCGTGAACCGCTGGGTGCGCGAATGGCGGCTGCCCAGCGAGCCCTGGACGTTCGCAGTCGGACGGGACGGCCGGATCAAGGCGAAGTTCGAGGGCTCCGTGTCGAGCGGCGAGCTGGCTGCGGCCGTTCGGATTCTCCTGAAGCGTTAGTGGGCATGATCCGCGCCTGATGGGCGCGCGTATCGAGCGGCTGAAGCGGACGTTGCACGTCGGCCGCGTCGCGCGGCGGAGTGGCCTCCTGCGCGTGCTCGGCGAGATCGGCGTCGTGGGCGACCGTCCCGCCACGCGAGAGGGCGCGCGAAGGTTCCGGCTGGCTCTGGAGGAGCTCGGGACGACCTACATCAAGCTCGGCCAGCTGCTCTCGTCCCGCCCCGATCTGCTGCCGGACGTCTACATCGAGGAGCTCGGTCGCCTCGTCGACCAGGTCCCACCCGTGCCCTTCGCGGAGATCGAGCGGACGATTCGCGAGGAGCTGCCTGACGACGTCTTCGCCAGCATCGACCCGGAGCCGATCGCGACGGCCTCGATCGCGCAGATCCATCCCGCGCTGCTCGAGACCGGCCGTGAGGTGGTCGTGAAAGTGCGCCGCCCGGGGATCGAGGCGCAGATCGAGCTCGACCTCGACGTCCTTCGCTCGACTGCGGGGCTGATCGAGGGCCGCTCGAAGACGGCGCAGATCGTGCAGGTCACGGCGCTCGCCGACGAGCTGGAGTCGCATCTCCTCGGGGAGCTCGACTTCACCGAGGAGGCGCACAACGCCGAGCTGATCGCCGAGCACGTCGCCGAGTTCGAGGATCTGATCGTCGCGA
>JAWVDL010000266.1:0-9021 GCA_033857355.1 Gaiellaceae bacterium
GCGACGCGGGTCACCTCCGCGGCGAACGCGGAGAGCTGGTCGACCATCGTGTTGATGGTCTCCTTGAGCTCGAGCACCTCGCCGCGCGCGTCGACGGTGATCTTGCGGGAGAGGTCGCCGGTCGCGACCGCCGTCGTGACCGCTGCGATGTTCCGCACCTGAGTCGTCAGGTTGCCGGCGAGCGTGTTCACGTTGTCGGTGAGGTCCTTCCAGACCCCGGAGACGCCCTCGACGCGGGCTTCGCCGCCGAGCTTTCCTTCCGTGCCGACCTCGCGCGCGACGCGCGTGACCTCCGCCGCGAACGCACGGAGCTGGTCGACCATCGTGTTGATCGTGTCCTTGAGCTCGAGCACCTCGCCGCGGACGTCGACTGTGATCTTCTTGGACAGGTCGCCCATCGCCACGGCTGTGGTGACGTCGGCGATGTTCCGCACCTGCGCCGTGAGGTTGCCGGCGAGCGTGTTGACGTTGTCGGTGAGGTCCTTCCAGACCCCGGAGACGCCTTCGACGCGCGCTTGCCCGCCCAGCTTGCCCTCGGTGCCGACCTCGCGCGCGACGCGCGTGACCTCCGCGGAGAACGCGCGCAGCTGGTCGACCATCGTGTGGATCGTGTCCTTGAGCTCGAGCACCTCGCCGCGGACGTCCACGGTGATCTTGCGGGAGAGGTCGCCGTTCGCGACCGCGGTCGTGACGGCCGCGATGTTCCGCACCTGTCCGGTCAGGTTGCCGGCGAGCGTGTTGACGTTGTCGGTCAGGTCCTTCCAGACGCCGGAGACGCCCTTGACCTGTGCCTGGCCGCCGAGCTTCCCCTCGGTGCCGACCTCGCGCGCGACGCGCGTGACCTCGTCCGCGAACGACGAGAGCTGGTCGACCATCGTGTTGACCGTGTTCTTGAGCTCGAGCACCTCGCCCTTGACGTCGACGGTGACCTTCTTCGACAGGTCGCCGTTCGCGACCGCCGTGGTGACCTCGGCGATGTTGCGCACCTGTCCCGTGAGGTTGCCGGCGAGCGTGTTGACGTTGTCGGTCAGGTCCTTCCAGACGCCGGAGACGCCCTTGACCTGTGCCTGGCCGCCGAGCTTCCCCTCGGTGCCGACCTCGCGCGCGACGCGTGTGACCTCGGCGGCGAAGGACGAGAGCTGGTCGACCATCGCGTTGACGGTCAGGCCGATGCGCTGGAACTCGCCCTTCACGGGGCGGCCCTCGATCTTCAGCTGCATCTTCTGGGACAGGTCGCCCTCGGCGACGGCGTCGATGACCCGTGCGACTTCCGTGGTAGGCCGTACGAGATCGTCGATGACCGCGTTGACCGAGTCGAGACTCTGCTTCCACGTCCCCGTGAGCCCTTCGGGCTGTGCGCGCTCGGTCAGCCGCCCCTCGCGGCCGATCACGCGGCTGAGCCGCAGGAGCTCGTTCGCCGTCTGCTCGCGCGTCTGCGCCAGCTCGTTGAACGCGGTCGCGATCTCGCCCAGCAGGCCGCGCTTGCGCGCGGGCAGCCGGACTCCCGCCTCGCCGGCCTGCGCCGCCCGCAGGGCAGCGAGGAGGCGTTCCAGGTCCTCGGTCGCGACCTCGACTGTGCCGTCCGCCTGGGCGCCGTCGCGCGACTGTCCGTTCGTGGACGTCGCGCCGGCGCTTCGACGCCTTCGCTCGGTGGTCTCAGAACCTGCCGCCACGGAAATGCTCCTTCGTCTCGAGGGGATGCGTGGAAGAGGCGCGTTCGGAGAGCGCGCGGGTTCGACGATTCTTCGACGGGAAACGTCGAATTCCTGAGCTCACCGGCCGCAAAAGCTGTCCTGCGATATGTCTCCCTGCGGCGACCCCTGGCGCACGCGATCGCAGGTTACGTGCGGCTTGCCGCGGCCGCAAGCGCGGTTTCGAGGTCGCTCCAGAGCTCGTCTACCGGCTCGAGTCCGACGCTCAGGCGGATCAGGTTTTCCGGGACTCGGTCGCCCTCCCAGCGGTGACGCGTCTCGAGCACCGAGTCGACGCCGCCGAGGCTCGTCGCGTTTGCGATCGTGCGGGTCGACGTCTCGACGGTGCGCGCGGCTCTGGCGCCGCCGGCGACCTCGAACGAGAGCAGGCCGCCGAAGCCCGGGTAGCGGACGCGCTCGACTCCGCTGTGCGCGTCGAGGCGGCGCGCGATCTCCGTCGCGGACTCGGTGTGGCGCCGCATCCGGACCTCGAGCGTCTTCAGCCCGCGCAGGAGCAGCCAGGCCGCGTCGGGTGCCGCGACGATCCCGGAGCGCGTGCGGAACTCCTGCAGCCGCGCGGCGGCCCCGGGGTCGCGGCAGGCGACTGCGCCGGCCATCAAGTCGTGGTGGCCGCCGAGGTACTTCGTCGCGCTGTGCAGTACGAAGTCGGCGCCATCCTCGAGCGGACGGAGGTAGACCGGGGTGGAGGCGGTCGAGTCGACGACGAGCGGCGCGGGGTGCCGCGCCGCGGCGTCGAAGTCGGGAATCGTGAGCAGCGGGTTCGACGGCGACTCGATCCAGATCAGGTCGGCGCCCTCGGGCGGGGCGCCGGTCTGGTCGTACTCGACGAAGTGGAGCCCCCAGCGCTCGAGCTCGCGGAAGAGGACGCTCGTCCCGTAGTAGGCGTCGCGCGCGATCGCGATCGTCTGGCCGGGCTCGAGCAGCGCGAGCACGAGCGCGGTGGTCGCGCCCGCGCCGGATGGGAAAAGGAGGGCTGTCCCGCCTTCGAGCTCGCCGATGACCCGCTCGGCCTCGGCGCCCACGGGGTGGCCGTAGCGTTGGTAGTAGTAGGCGCCGGGCTCGCCGTCCTCATACGGCCAGATCGCCGAGCGGTCGAGCGGCTCCACGTCTGCGACTCTAGCTCGCCGCGTCGGGGCGTCGATCTCGGCACGAAGCCGACACAGACGCGTCACACCATCCCCGCTACGGTTTCGGCAGGGGGCGTTCCGGCCCCCTCGGGGGCACGTGGAGAGACTCGCTCGGGGCCGGGCGGCGGGCGCGCTTGTAGGCTCCGCTCGCAATGGCGCGGACGGAGAAGCGGTCGGACGAATCGACGGCGTCGAAGCTCGAGCACCTGCGGAAGCTTCGCGACGAGGCGCTCCACTCCGGGAGTAGCGCCGCGGTCGAGCGGCACCATGCGGCCGGCAAGCTCCTCGCCCGCGAACGCGCCGAGCGCCTGCTCGATCCAGGGTCGTTCGTCGAGCTCGACCGCTACGTCCGGCATCGCGAGTCGAACTTCGGGATGCTCGAGCGGCGGCCCTACGGCGACGCGGTCGTGACCGGCTACGGGACCGTCTTCGGCCGCAAGGTCTTCGTCTTCTCCCAGGACTTCACCGTGTTCGGCGGCAGCCTCTCGGAGGTTTTCGCCGAGAAGATCTGCAAGGTCATGGACCTGGCCGCCAAGTTCGGCTGCCCAGTGATCGGGATCAACGACTCCGGCGGGGCCCGGATCCAGGAAGGCGTCGTGTCGCTCGCCGGCTACGCGGAGATCTTCTGGCGGAACGTGCAGTCGTCCGGCGTCATCCCGCAACTCAGCCTCGTGCTCGGGCCCTGCGCCGGCGGAGCGGTCTACTCGCCGGCGATCACCGACTTCGTGTTCATGGTCGAGGGCTCTTCGTACATGTTCATCACGGGGCCCGACGTCGTGAAGACCGTCACCGGCGAGGAGGTGACGTTCGAGGAGCTCGGGGGCGCCGCCACCCACGCGGCGAAGTCCGGAGTCGCGCATTTCATCTCGCCCGACGAGGAGGCGTGCCTCGACGACGCGCGCTATTTGCTCTCGTTTCTGCCCCAGAACAACGTCGACGCGCCGCCGTTCACCGAGCCGAGCGATCCGCGAGACCGCCAGGATCCCGAGCTCGACACGCTGATCCCCGACGAGCCGACGAAGCCCTACGACATCAAGGCCGTGGTCCGGCGCGTCGTCGACGACGGCGAGTTCCTCGAGATCCACGAGCGGTTCGCGACCAACATCGTGTGCGGCTTCGCGCGGCTCGGCGGACATCCGGTCGGTGTCGTCGGCAACCAGCCGCAGTCGCTCGCGGGCGTCCTCGACATCGACTCGTCGGTCAAGGCCGGCCGGTTCGTACGGACGTGCGACGCCTTCGGCATCCCGCTCGTGACCTTCGTGGACGTGCCCGGCTTTCTTCCCGGCACGACCCAGGAGTGGAACGGGATCATCCGGCACGGCGCGAAGCTGCTCTACGCCTACGCCGAGGCCACGGTTCCCAAGCTGACGGTGATCACGCGCAAGGCCTACGGCGGTGCGTACGACGTCATGAGCTCCAAGCACATTCGGGCGGACTTCAACTTCGCGTGGCCGACCGCGGAGGTCGCGGTCATGGGCCCCGAAGGCGCGGTCAACATCGTCTTCCGCCGCGAGCTAGACGGGGCCGACGACCCCGACGCTCGACGCGCGGAGTTGATCGAGGACTACAAGGACCGCTTCGCGAACCCCTACACGGCGGCCGAGCGCGGCTACGTGGACGACGTGATCGAGCCGCGCACGACACGGCCCGTCCTGATCGACGCGCTCGAGACCGCGCTCACGAAGCGCGAGCCGCGCCCCCCGCGCAAGCACGGGAACATCCCGCTCTAAACCGCAACCGGCACGGTGGAGGGTTCCTGCTCCGTGCGCTCGGTCGGCCGGTACGCCTGGGCGCGGTTCTTGCCGTGTCCCTTGGCGCGGTAGAGCGCGCTGTCGGCAAGCCGGATCAGCTCGTCGCCTGTCGACCCGTCGGCAGGAGACGTTGCGAGGCCGGCGCTTGCCGTGACGGAGTCCCCTTCGGCGAGCTCGGTTGTGTCGATGCGCCGGAGGATCGCCTCGGCGGCGTCGAGCGCCGAGCCGGCGTGTCTTCCGGGGAGCAGGAGCCCGAACTCGTCTCCACCGAGGCGGAACGCCTCGCCGTCGCGCCGTAGCTGCGCGCCGATCTGAGCCAGTACGCGGTCGCCCACGGGGTGGCCCCACCGGTCGTTCACGCGCTTGAAGTCGTCCACGTCCAGCAGGCAGATCGTGAGCGGCGCTCCGTTGCGATTCGCGCGCTCGACCTCTTCTTGCAGCCGTTCGTGGAAGCGGCGGTGGTTGCCAAGGCCGGTCAGCGGGTCGGTGAGCGCGAGCCGGAGCGCGTTCAGCTCTCCTTGGTGCGAGCGCTGGTAGAGCGCGATGGCGAGGAGCGGGCCGAGCAGGGCGACCGAGAAGATCGGCGAGCGCTGCCAGAGCACGACGAGAACGAGTGCGGCGGAGCCCATCAACGCGAACGGCAGCGCCGTCGAGCCGACGTTGCGTCGCACGACCTCCGTCAGGCGTCGCCGGGAGGCGATCCCCGCGGCGACGCTGACGAGCCCGACGTTGACGAAGTACTGAGCCAGGGTGCAGGCAGCGGCCGCTGCGACGAGCGGCAGGGCCACGCGCGAGTCGAAGTGCGAGGCTGCGAGCGCCCCCGCGCCCGCCGCCAGGGCGTGGACGGCTGTGTTGAACGCGATTCGCTCGCGCGGACGGCGCTCGAGTGCCTGCATCGCGGCCGGCGCGAGCGCCACGACCAGCACCGCGGGCGCCCACCCGAACAGCAGGACCGCCGACACGCTGAACACGAAGCCGAGCGACACGCCGTTCGCGTCGAGGTGATCCAGCGGAACGGGAAAACGGTCCGCCAGCAAGGAGGCGAACAGGAGCGCAGCCGCGCCGCCGAGGATCGAGAGCGGGGGCGGCTCCTGGGCGAGCGAGACCACGGCGGCGATCACGAGCGCCGCGCCTCCGGCGCACACCACAGCGACGACGAACGCCAACCGCAGTGGCACTGGCCGTCTCATCCGCGGATTACCAGTCGAGAAAGGTGAAGGCGAAACGCTCGTACGCGCCGGCGAAGGCAACCGCGAGCAGCAAGGCCAGGACAACGAGTCGTACCGCAACGATCTTCGAACGGGTCATTCGATCCTTCCCCTCGGCTGACCCAGCGAGTCTTTCAAGACGCGTGACGGCCGCCTACACCCGTTCGGGGGATTCCTCGTCGCCGAAATGAAGCGTTTACGCGGAAAGGCCGGCTTCGGCCAGCGGGCGCCGAGCCCAGGCGAAGCGCGTGCGATACCACCCGGTCAGGCTGGCGACGGCGACGCCGTAGCCCGAGGAGTGGATGAACCAGCCGTTCCCAAGGTAGATGCCCATGTGGCCGACCTCGGCCGGCTTCGAGCGTGGCCCTTCCGCGCCGAAGAACAGGACGTCGCCCGGGGCAAGCTTTGCGAAGCCGATTCGCTTGGCGGGCGGCACTTCGCCGCTCATCTCGTAGGTCGTCCGGCCCTTCAAGATTGCCGGGAGGGTCGGCGCGCCCGCGTAGGCCTGGAGCTTGTAAACCCGCCA
Organism: Gaiellaceae bacterium; assembly: GCA_033857355.1. GTDB lineage: Bacteria > Actinomycetota > Thermoleophilia > Gaiellales > Gaiellaceae > UBA5186. The sequence goes on from JAWVDL010000266.1 coordinate 6,325, forward strand.
CACGAAGCCGGAGCAATCGAAGCCGCCCCGAGTCGGGATGCCGGCGGGCGCGCTCGGTCGCTCGCTCGTTCCGGCCCAGACGTACGGATAGCCGATGAGCCCGACTGCGGTCGTCAGGATCCGCCTCTGCCAGTCCGTGAGCTCTGGGAGCTCGAACGTCGCCGCGGCGGCGCGAACGGCGTCCGCGTCGCGCGCACCCAGCTTCAGCATCCGGGCAGCCGAGAAGGCCGCCTCGGCGCGCGTGGCGGGGTCGCCGGGGAGCAGCTCGAGGTTGTCCTGCGCAGCCGGATGATTCGTGCGGAGTCCTAGGAGTCGCGCCACGACTTCGGTGCCGAACCGCGAAGGGGGCGCCAGGCCTGCGGTCTTCGCCGCCGTCGCGAACGCGGTGGACGCGTCCTTCAGGGCGAGCGCGTTGACGAGGCGCGAGTCGAGGCCGGCGATCGTGACGGGGAGCGTCGGGGCGGACACCGTCACCGACGGCTGGCGTTTGAGCGAGGCGACGAGGTCGGCAGCCGCGCCGCGTGTGAGCGGATCGTCCGGACGGAACGTCGCCGGGTCGGTGCCCATGATTCCCTGCGCCGTGATCGCAACGATCTGAGGCTGGGCCCAGGAGGTCGTCGCAGCAGCCTTCGGCTTGGCCGCGGCGGCGGTCGCAGCGGGCAGGAGCACAGCAAGCAGCCCGAGGATGAGGAGGCGGCGGCTCACGACGTCCCTATCGTCCGGTCGACGCTCGGCCTTTAGGCTGCGGGGGTGCAGCTCGAAATCACGCCTGAGCCCTCGCCTGCGGAGCGCAAGGCGATCGAAATGGCTCTGGCACGGACGTTGGCCGCTTCGCTGCGCCCGCCGAGTGCCTGGCGCGAGGAGGGCGTGCGCGAGAACACGGACGAGGAGCGCGGACACCCACCTACGTTCGGCGCCGCGGCAGCGTTTCCGCCTGCTCAGGCGGGAGCGCGGCCCCGCAGCAGGCCCGGCGCGGCTCGGGCGTAGTCGAGGCCCGAGACCCAGGTGAGGACGAGGGCGACGAGCAGCGTCCACCAGGCGACGCGGTGGTCCCAGGCACCGGCTGCTGCGAGGCCTCCGACGCCTGCGGCGATCGCCTGCGACCAGGTCTTGAGCTTGCCGAGGTCGCGCGCGTGCATGACCACGCCCCGCTCGATCGCCGCCAGCCTGAGGCCGGAGATCAGGAACTCGCGCGCGACGATCGCGGCGACCATCCACGCGTCGAAGACGCCCGAGCCGACCAGGACGATCAGGACCGAGAGGACGAGGATCTTGTCCGCGATCGGATCGAGCAGTCCTCCGAGCGGAGAGGTGCGGCCGTGCCGGCGTGCGACCCTCCCGTCGAGCCAATCGGTCGCCATCGCAACCGCGAACAGCGCGGTTCCCCAGTACGCATGGCCGTGGAAGTTCCACGCGAACAGGGCGACGACGAACGGGACCGCGAGGACGCGCGCAACGGTCAGCTGATCGGCGAGGCCCACGGACCAGGAGAATATGCGGCCAGTGGCTCTGTTCTCCAACGTGCTCGTAGCCAATCGCGGTGAGATTGCGATTCGGATCTTCCGCACGCTCCGCGAGCTCGGCATCGGCTCCGTCGCCGTGTACTCCGACGCGGACCGGGCCGCACCCCACGTGGCCTACGCCGACGAGGCGCTTGCGCTCGGCGGGGAGACGGCCGCGGAGAGCTATCTGGTCGCCGAGAAGCTCGTTGCCGCCGCGGCGAAGGCCGGCGCGGCAGCGGTCCACCCGGGCTATGGCTTCCTGGCCGAGAACGCCGCCTTCGCCCGGGCTGTCGAGGAGGCCGGCCTGACGTGGATCGGACCGCCCCCGGCCGCGATCGAGCTCATGGGCGCGAAGACGACCGCTCGGGAGCGGATGCAGGCTGCCGGCGTCCCGATCATTCCGGGCACGACTGACCCGGTCGAGTCGGCCGACGCCGTGCTTCGCCTCGGCGAGGAGCTCGGCTACCCCCTGCTGATCAAGGCCGCGGCGGGCGGAGGCGGCAAGGGGATGAAGGTCGTCGAAGGTGCGGACGAGGTCGAGCGCGCGTTCGACGCGGCTCAGCGGGAGGGCCAGGCGTACTTCGCCGACCCATCGGTGTACGTCGAGCGCTACCTCGTCGACCCGCGCCACGTCGAGGTGCAGGTGCTGGCCGACGCGCACGGGAACGTGATTCACCTCGGCGAGCGCGACTGCACGATCCAGCGGCGCCACCAGAAGCTCGTCGAGGAGACGCCCTCGCCTGCGGTCGACGCGGCGCTGCGCGACCGCATCGGGCAGATCGCGGTCGGCGCGGCCCGGGCCGCCGGCTACAGGTCTGCCGGCACGATCGAGGGCCTGCTGACCGCCGACGGCGACTACTTCTTCATGGAGATGAACACGCGGATCCAGGTCGAGCACACGGTCACGGAGCTCGTCACCGGCCTCGACCTCGTGCGCGAGCAGATCGCGATCGCCGCAGGCCAGCCACTGTCGGTGCGCCAGGAGGACGTCCGGTTCTCGGGCCACGCGATCGAATGCCGGATCAACGCGGAGGACGTCCAGCAGAGCTTCCTGCCTGCGCCCGGGACCATCACCCGCTACCGCGAGCCGGCGGGACCCGGCGTTCGCGTCGACTCGGGCGTCGTCGAGGGGACGGAGATCTCGCCGCTCTACGACCCGATGATCGCGAAGCTGATCGTCCACGACGTCGACCGC
>JAWVDL010000267.1:0-2954 GCA_033857355.1 Gaiellaceae bacterium
AGCGCGGGGACGCACGTTCCCTGGCGGACGGCGCGGCGATCTCCGAAGCGCCGGTCGGCAGCAAGGAATGGCTCCTCGGCGAGATCTTCTCGTACCGCGGCGAAGCGGTCGTCCTCGAGCCCGAGGACCTGCGCCGCGATGTCGCCGCACACGCGAAGGCCCTGGCGCAGGAGCTCGGCGTCGCCCGCCTCCGCGCCCGCGCCTAGCCGCCTCGCTCCGCCAGTCGGCTGAGCGCCCACGCCGCCGTCTCGGCAAGCATCGGGTCGTGACCGGCCGCGAAGCGCTCGACGAGGCGCCGGTGCTCGGTGCCGCCCGTGTTGCCAAGCGCAACGAGCGCGTTGCGGCGCAGAAATCGAGCATCGTTGCCGGGGACGTACAGGCGGTCGAAGGTGGCGGTCAGCTCGGCGCCGTCCGCCTCGAGCCAGTCGACGAGCGAGACGTGAGGCGTCGCGCCCTCCGGCAGGCGCTCGCCGGCGCGCCTCTTCTCGACGCCGCGGTTCCACGGACAGACGTCCTGGCAGATGTCGCAGCCGTAGACGCGATCCTCGAGCGGCGCCCGGTACGGCTCCGGGATGGGCGCAGGCGCCTGCGTCCAGTAGGAGAGGCAACGGGTCGAGTCGAGCACCCCGGGCTCGTCGAGCGCCCCGGTCGGACATGCGTCGATGCAGAGCGTGCAGGAGCCGCAGTTTGCGTCGAGCGGCGCGGTCCGATCGAGCTCGACGTCGGTGACGAGCGTCCCGAGCACGACCCACGAGCCGTGGCGCCTCGTGATCAGCAGCGTGTTCTTGCCGTAGAAGCCGACGCCGGAGCGCGCCGCCGCCTCGCGGTCGACGTGCTGGTTCGCATCGACGAGGACGCGGTAGCTCCCGCCGAGCTCGCGTCCGAGCGTGTCGAGCTTGTCGCGCAGCTCCGCATATCGATCGCTCCACGTGTACCGGGCGATACGGCCATGCCCGGTGCCTGGCACTGGCTCTGGCGCCCAGTAGCAGAGCGCGGCGGAGATCACGGTACGGGCGCCGGACAGCACCGATTCCGGGTGGCACGACGTCTCGGGCTGCGCCATCGTGAAGCGCATGTCTGCGAAGAGGCCGCGGGCGCGTCGCTCGGCGATGTGGCGCTCGGTCTCGGAGTAGGGCTCGGCAGCCGCGGCTCCGACGGCGTCCAGCCCCAGTCGCTCGGCCAGGTGCGTCAGCTCTTCCGCCGTCATGCGACGATTGTGCCCGTGAAGGCCGTGCGGATCCACGAGGACGGCGGGCCGGAGGTCCTCCGCTACGAGGATGTCCCAGATCCCGTGCCAGGCACGGGACATGTCCTCGTCCGGCTCAAAGCCGCCTCTCTGAACCACCTCGACCTCTGGGTACGCAAGGGCCTGCCCTCAGTGCCCAAGCCGCGGATCCTCGGTGCGGACGGCGCCGGCCTGGTGGAATCCCTCGGGGAAGAGGTCGAGGGGTTCGAGCCTGGGCAGCGCGTCGTACTCAACCCCGGCATCGCGCACGGCGACACGATCACCGTGATCGGCGAGCACACCGACGGGACGCACGCCGAGCTGATCGCGGTTCCGGCCACGAACGTCTACCCGCTCCCGGATGAGCTCTCCTTCGAAGACGCCGCGGCCTTCCCGCTCGTGTTCGAGACGGCGTATCGGATGCTCGCAACTCGCGCGCACCTCGAGCCCGACGAATGGGTCCTGGTCTGGGGGATCGGCGGCGGCGTCGCGACCGCAGCGCTGGCGATCGCGAAGGCGCTAGGCGCCAACGTCGTCGTCACGTCCTCGAGCGACGCGAAGCTTGCGCGGGCGGTCGAGCTGGGCGCGGACGGAGTCGTGAACCACGCCGTCGGGGACGTGGCCGAGGCGGTCAAACAAGCGACTGGAGGCCGCGGGGTGGATCTCGTGGTGGAACACGTCGGCGAGGCGACGTGGAAGACGTCACTGCAGGTCGTCCGGACCGGCGGTCGGATCGTGGTTTGCGGCGCTACCTCAGGCCCCAATCCGCCTGCGGCACTCCACCGCATCTGGTGGAAGCAGCTGACGATCTACGGCTCGACGATGGGTACGCCGGAGGACTTCGAGAGCGCTTACGAGCTCGTAAAGACGGGGCGCGCAAAGCCGGTTGTCGACGAGGTGTTCCCGCTCGCGGAGGCGCGCGCCGCGCACGAGCGCCTCGAAGGCGGCGAGCAACTCGGCAAGATCGTCCTGCGGATCCCGGACTAGCGAATCAGCCGATGCCGAGAATGAACTTGGCGTCTTCGGACATCCTGTCCGGCGTCCAGGGCGGATCCCAGGTCAACTCGATCTCGACGTCCTCGACGTCCGGCAGCGAGGCGACGACCGAACGGATGTCGTCCTGGATCATCGGGCCGGCCGGGCACCCCATCGAGGTCAGGGAGTGGATCACCTTGACCTTCGAGCCCTCGATCTCGGCGTCGTAGAGCAGCCCGAGGTCGACGATGTCCATCCCGAGCTCGGGATCCTCGACCTGGCGGAGCGCTTCGAATACTTCATCGCGCGTCGGCACGCGGCCAGTGTAGCCCGTGCACCCCGACTGCCCGTGCCAGGCACGGGACATGGCTGGTGCCTGGCACCGGCCGAGGCGCTACGGCCCGAGGAGGCGGACTTCTTCGCGGCGGTCGCGGACGAAGAAGTGGATCCCGTCGATGAAGCGCACCCAGTTGCACCGCGTGCACATGACGAGGGAGTGCGTCCGCGCGCTGTCGGCGAGGAAGCGCACGCCGCGAAGCAGGTCTCCGTTCGACACGCCCGTCGCCGCGAAGATCGTCTCGCCCGCGACGAGATCCTCGGTGGTGAAGATCCGCTCGACGTCCTCGACGCCCTGTTCGCGCGCCTGCTCGATCTCGCGGCGCGACGTCGGCCAGAGCTGGGCCTGGATCTCGCCCCCGAGACAGCGGAGGGCGGCCGCCGACAGGATCGCCTGCCGCGTCCCCCCGATTCCGAC
>JAWVDL010000268.1:0-3258 GCA_033857355.1 Gaiellaceae bacterium
TTTCGCGAGCTTTTGCAAGTTTCCCTCAGACTTACCCGCCGAAAGGCAGAGACGCGCCACCCCTCAGCCGCGCGACCGAGACGCCCGCGGCAGCCAGGGCAGCGAGCACCAGAACCGCCCGCGTACGCCGGCCGAGGGGCCGAGCGACTTCGTTCCGGATGGCGACGAGCAGCGCCGCGCCGCAGGTCACGCCGGCAAGCGTCACGGCCGGGAGCTCCCAGTCCCAGTCCACGCCGAGGTGGACGACGAACGCGACGTAGCCGCCGGCGGCGGCCGCGGTCAAGGGCTCGAGCCGTCGACGGATCCCGGCGAATGGCGTCGCGAGAGCTGCGACGACGAGCACGAGGCCGAGGGGTCCCAGCTCCGCGAGGGTCTCGACGTACAGGCTGTGCGCGTCGCGGGCGAACGAGTCGACGGTGCGGTAGCGGAGCCAGTAGGAGTCGAATGTGCCCGCGCCGGACCCGAGCGCCGGATTCATGCGGTACTCCTTCCACGCGACATGCCAGTAGAGCGGCCTGTTCGCGCCGACGAGGCGTGCCGCGAGCCCATGCTCCCCGGAGAGGGCGACCACCGCCACGACCGCCAGAACGGCGGCCACCGCCACCGCAAGCGACGCCCGCCCTGACGAGCGTGGCCCGAGGGCGAAGGTGGCGGCCAGCCCCGTGGCGAGCGCGAGCCACGCACCGCGGCTCGACGTGAGGTAGAGCGCCGGAACGAGGATCGGAAGACCTGCGAGTGCGGCGATCCTCACGGTACGGCGGTCTGCCGCGAGCGCGAGTCCGACGGACAGGGCGATGCCGATCGCGCACAGGATCCCGAACGCGTTGGCGTAGCCCACGGGCTCGAAGAGCAGATTCCCCTCGATCGGATTGAGCGGATGCCCGACGATCACGTACTGGCCCAGGCCGTACGCAGACACGGCGGTTATGCCGGCCACGGCGCCACCCAGCAGCCACCCCAGCGACCGCCGGTCGATTCCGAGCAGGATCGCCGCGGCGCCGACGAGGTAGAGCCCCGTCCGCTCCGCCTCGAGCCCGGACGTCGTCGCGTTCTCCGACCAGAGCGTCGACAGCGCCGTCCACACGGTCAGCGCGGCAAATGCGGCCAGGAAGAGCCACTCGCGCCGAGAGAGGACGAGCCGGCGCCGCGCCAGGACGGCGGCGGCCCCGAGCGCGCCGAGCGCGAGAGCCGTCAAGCGCCACGTGTGCGGGAAGTAACCGCCGCTCGCAAGGCCGTCCACGGCGAGAGTCGCGGCCACCGCGGCACCCGCTACCGCCCGTCCGACACCGGCTGATGTGAGCCCGCGTCGGATGCGCACACGCCGACCGTACACGCGCGGCCAGACGCGCGAACGGCGTCGGTCAAGCCGACCGGCCGGCGCACCGATAAACCCGTCGTGGCAAGCGTCGAGAAACCCCGACGACGCCGGCGGCGGCTCGTCGTCTTCCTTTGTTCGATCGTCGTTCTGGCAGGGCTCGCGTACCTGGCCACGACGCCACCGCCCGGAGAGTCGGTGCGCGGCGAGGTCGGACGCCTGCCCGCCGGGATCGGCCTGAGCACGACGAGCGGCGTCGACCCGACACTCAGCCGGGTGGCAAGCGAGCTCGCAAGACGGCGGACGCAGGTCCGCTGCTGGTCACAGGCGGACTGGAAGCGACACGTCTCCGAGCTCGCGCGAGCGTATCCACGCATGAGCAAGCTGGGACCGTGGCGGGCATACACGTCCACGACCCTCGCCGAGATCAATCTTTCGCCGGCGGTCTGCGCCGAGCTGCACAAGATCGGACACCGGCGTGTCTCGGTTTGGCGTGACCGGTCCCCCGACGCACTCGCCTGGTCGGTCGAGGCGCTTGCGCACGAAGCCCAGCATGCCTCCGGGATCCTCAGCGAGGTCCAAGCCGAGTGTTACGGCATGCAGACGGCACCGACGGCGGCCATGCTGCTCGGAAGGACAAGTGCGGAGGGCGAATACCTCGCCAGGCGGTACTGGAAGCGGTGGTACGCATGGCTCAAGCCGCCGTATTTCTCGAGCGAATGCCGCAACGGCGGCCTGCTCGACCTCCGTCCCGACCACGACGTCTGGCCCTGAGCCTGCACCACTTCGGTCTTCGAGTTACCCCCGTCGACGCCGACGATCACAGGCGCGAGGCTACTCCGGAGGGACCGGACGTCGCCGGTCCCTCCGCATTGAGTCAGAACTGCCTAGCCGGCGACCGTGACGGGCGCGTCGGCGAAGTTGTTCGACGAGTCCGGATCCCACTCGTGCGCGCCGATGCCGACCGAGTTGACGAAGCTTCCCGCCGCGGTGGGCCGTACGCCGATCGAAAGCACGGCGGTGCTGCCCTTGGCGAACGTGCCGATCGTGCCGACGACCGTGCTTTCGCCGTCCCAGGAGCAGAAACCGCCCGGGGCGCCGTTGATCAGGACGCTGCAGGCGACGTACTGGAACCCTGCCGGCATGATGTCCTTGATGAACGCCTGCGTCGCGGCCGTGTCGCCGTTCGTCGCCGTGACGGTCAGGGTGAGGAGCTGGCCGACTCTCGGGTTCGCCCCGATCGACTGGCTGATCCCGACGTCTGCGGGCGTCCCGGGTCCGACGGAGGTGTGGAAGAACACCGTGTTTCCGTTGGCGCTACCGCAAGGCCCGTTGCCGTGGGCGCGAACCGCGTAATCCGTGTCCGGGCTAAGACCGAACGGCCCTTCCGAGTACGTCATGCTGCTGTTCGAGCTGAACTGGTCCGCATGCCCCCAGTCGATCAGCGTGTCGTAGGTCCGGCCCGTGCTCATGTCCGTGACCAGGAAGTACCCGGACACCGGCCCCGCGCAGTCGCTGACTTCGCCGTAGAACGTGGCCGTAGTGCCGTCGAGGCTCGGAGCCAGCGTGTGTACTGTGACCGCAAGCGCCGCTGCTGCCGTCGCCGCCGTAGCCGCAGCCAGAACGGCCACCACTGCGACCAACCGCCTGAATCGTGTCACGTAAGTCTCCCTCGTTTGGAAGATAGAAACAGGTTCATACAGGAATTGAGAGCCGAAGTGGTAGGCCGATCGGCTGGTCGCGGGCGAAGCCTTCGTGTCCTCCTCGAACTCCGGCGACGATCTCGGGCGTGAGCGACGGCTTCGTCGCACGGACGCGGCGCCTTGAGTTCCCAGTCGCGGCGTTGTAGCGTCGCTCGGCCGGTCCAGGGGTCCCCGCGCATAACCAAGGAGGACGCATGGAGGCTGATCAGAGTCGAGCAGATGCGGCGCAGCTCGCGTCGT